>USBX01000236.1 GCA_900552995.1 uncultured Collinsella sp. | reverse complement strand
TCGTGGGCTCGGAGATGTGTATAAGAGACAGCGTAGCGGGTGTAGCCGGTGGCGTGGCTGGGGTCGGCGACGACGGGCAGGTGCGACAGGTGGTGCAGCACCGGCACGGCGTTGAGGTCGAAGGTGTTGCGGGTGCGGGTCTCGAAGGTGCGGATGCCGCGCTCGCACAGGATGACGTTGTCGTTGCCCTCGCTCATGATGTACTCGGCTGCCATGAGCAGCTCGTCGACGGTGCCGGACATGCCGCGCTTGAGCAGGATCGGGGTCTGCGTCTTGCCGACCTCCTTGAGCAGGGGGAAATTCTGGGCGTTGCGGGCGCCGATCTGCATGACGTCAATCTTCTTGTCCAAGAAGACCTGTACGTCGCGTGGGTCCATGATCTCGGTGACGATCGGCATGTCGAGCTCGGCGGATGCCTCGCACAGCAGGTCCAGGCCGGCGGGGCCCATGCCTTGGTAGGCGTACGGGGAGGTGCGGGGCTTGTAGGCGCCGCCGCGCAGCATCGTGGCGCCGGCGGCCTTCACGCGGCGTGCGATGCGGATGAGGTTCTCGCCCTCGACGGAGCACGGGCCGGCGATGACCTGGAACTGGTCGCCGCCGATCTTGACGCCGTGGCCGCAGTCGATGACGGAGTCCTCGGGGTGGAACTTGCGGTTGGCGCGCTTGAACGGCTCGGAGACGCGCTGCACGCGCTCGACGACGTCCATGGACTCGAGCAGGAACGGGTCAATCTTGGTCGTATCGCCCACCAGGCCGATGATGGTCTCGTTCTCGCCGCGCGAGACGTCGGTCTTGAGTCCTTTTTTCTCGATCCAGCTGACGATGTGGCTTACGGCCTCGTCGCTGGCGCTCTGCTTTAAAATCGCAATCATGGTGTGCCTCTCACCTCGATGGATAGCCCTTGCAAAAACGGCCCGCATCGCGAGCCGTATTATATGGTGCATGAGAGTTTATACTATCTGAATCGCTTTTGCCGCCTAAAGCGCGCCGTCGCGGCGCGTCTCCCACGTAATTGCAAAGCTTTTTCTATTATTTTGTTAGCCCGTGGCGCACTTGGGTATAATGCCTACCGTTCGCCCTATTAGCTCAGGGGATTAGAGCGTCTGCCTCCGGAGCAGAAGGCCGTTGGTTCGAATCCAACATGGGGCACCATCGAACGTAAGACCGTCCGAACCTCGCATGGTCCGGCGGTTTTCTTATACCGACGCGACGTGATGGGACGTGGTATGGCAGCAACGGATATCGAGCGCGGACTCTCGACCGCCGAGGTCGAGGAGCGCATCGCCGCCGGTAAGATCAACCGCAACATGGAGCTCAAGACCAAGTCGGTCAAAGAGCTCATCATCGAGAACCTCTGCACGCTGTTCAACTTGATCAACGTGGTCTTGGCGATTTTGGTGTTGCTGACCGGTTCGTTTAAGAACCTGACGTTCCTGTTCGTGGTGTTCTTGAACACGGCAATTGGCGTCATTCAGTCCATGCGTTCCAAGCGGATGGTCGACAAGCTCACGCTGCTCACCTCTAAGAAGGCCATCGCGGTGCGCGACGGCGCTGAGGTGGAGCTCGACCTGGACCAGATTGTGCTCGACGATATCATTCGCCTGGGGCGCGGTGACCAGATTCCCGCCGACGCCGTGGTAGTGTCGGGCGAGGCGCTCGTTAACGAGAGCCTGCTGACGGGCGAGAGCGACCTCATTAAGAAGCAGCCAGGCTCCGAGCTCATGAGCGGCAGCTTTATCGACTCGGGCCTGCTGCGCGCCCGCGTGATCCATGTCGGCGCCGATAACTACGTGGCAAAGATCAACAACGAGGCCAAGTACGTCAAAAAGGTCAATTCCGAGATCATGAACGCGCTTAACGCCATCGTGCGCTTTGCGAGCATCATCATGATCCCGCTCGGTTTGGCGTTGTTTGCCTCGAGTGTGAGCGAGCTGTGGGATGCCGCGGGAACCCCGGGCGATAGCGCGCTTTCCTGGTGCTTCTCCGAGCTGCTGGCCGGTCGTGTGCCTTCTTCGGCGCTGCTGTCCACGGTGGGTGCCCTGCTGGGCATGATCCCGCAAGGCCTGGTGCTGCTGACCTCGTCGGTGCTCGCGATTGCCACGGTGCGCCTGGCGCGTCGTAAGGTGCTGGCACAGCAGCTCTACTGCATCGAGACGCTCGCGCGCGTCGACGTTTTGTGCCTGGACAAGACGGGCACCATTACCTCGGGCCGTATGGAGGTCGAGGGCACCTACCCGCTACCTGTTGAGGGTGTTGGCTTTGGCGCTGACTCGGACGAGGCGGCTGTCCCCGTCGAGACCACGGTGCTCGACTTTGCGCTTGCCAACGTAGCACGTGCGACCTCGGCAGATGCCAACGAGACCTGCCAGGCGCTGCTCAACTACTACGCCGATCGTCCGGTCGAGGTATCCGAGCCACTGTCGGTCATTCCGTTCTCGTCGTCCAAAAAGTGGAGCGGCGCGTCGTTTGCGCAGGGCTCCTATGTGATGGGTGCGGCGCAGTTTGTGCTCTCCGATCGTGTGTTTTCGCAGGTCGAGAACCGTGTCGCCGAGCTTGCTGATACCCGCCGCGTGCTTGTGGTCGCGCGCGTGGACGGCTTTACGCCAGACGGCGATATGGTGGCTGTCTCTTATACACATCTC
>USBX01000235.1 GCA_900552995.1 uncultured Collinsella sp. | reverse complement strand
CGGCAACGGCCTCGTCCTCGGCCTCGAGCTCGCTCGCGAGCTCGAGGCCGAGGACGAGGCCGTTGCCGAGGCTGCCACCGCCGACGCCTCGAAGGGAGGCGATGAGTAATGCCTATCGGACCTGCGCGAATGCCGCTTTTCGATCACCTGGGAGAACTCCGTCGCCGCCTGACCATCGTGGTCGTGTCGGTGTTTGCCGCCGCCATCGTGCTGTACTTTGCCACGCCCGTGGTGCTCGATATCCTGGAAGACCCCATCCGCTCCTTTGTGCCGGACGGTAAGTTCTACATCACCACCACGCTCGGCGGCTTTGGCCTGCGCTTCTCGCTGGCCATCAAGATGGCCGTGGTCATGTGCACGCCTATGATTATCTGGCAGATTCTGGCGTTTTTCCTGCCGGCGCTGCGCCCCAACGAGCGCAAGTGGGTCGTGCCCACGGTGCTCGCCTCGACGGTGCTGTTCTTCTTGGGCGCAATCTTTTGCTACTTCATCATCATCCCGGCGGGCTTTGAGTGGCTCATCGGCGAGACTTCGGCCGTCGCCACGGCGCTGCCCGACCTGGAGAACTACGTCAACATGGAGCTGCTCTTTATGATCGGCTTTGGTGTGGCGTTTGAGCTGCCGCTCATCATCTTTTACCTGTCCGTCTTCCATATCGTGTCCTATGCGGCCTTCCGCAGTGCCTGGCGTTACGTATACGTTGGCCTGCTCGTGGGTTCGGCTGTGATTACGCCCGACGGCTCGCCCGTTACGCTGGGTCTCATGTATGGCGCCCTGCTCTCGCTCTACGAGATTTCGCTCGCCATCGCTCGCGTGGTCATTACCGCGCGCGAGGGCAAGGAGGGCCTGTTCGTGAGCCGTCTGGACCTGTTCTCGGACGACGAGGACGACGAGGAGTAAATCGGTATGCACGAGGTTGGCATTGTCAACGGCATACTCGATACAGTGATTCGCGCGGCGCGTGGGGCGGGGGCCTCGCGCGCCGTTTTGGTAACGCTTCGTATCGGGGATATGACCGAGGTCGTGCGCGAGGCACTCGACTTTGCGTGGGAGACGTTTCGCGATGAGGACCCGCTCACGCGCGGCTGCGAGCTTGCCGTGGAGGAGGTCCATCCACAAAGCGAGTGCCTGGACTGCGGCGAGGTCTTTGAGCACGACCGTTTCCATTGTCGCTGCCCCCAGTGTGGCGGCGCCAACGTGCGCCTGCTGCACGGCCGCGAGCTCGATATCGCAAGTATCGAAATCGAAACCCCCGACGATTAGCCCGCCAGCCACCTGGGGACGGGGTATAAAGGGGCCAAAGTAAGGAGCGCTAAGTATGGCCGAGAAAACGATTGATATCGCGTCGCCGATCCTGTCGCGCAACGAGCGCCTGGCAGATCAGCTGCGTCGGCGATTTAATGAGGCAGGCACCTACGTGATCAATGTGCTGTCGAGCCCCGGCTCGGGTAAGACCACCACGATTCTGGGCACCAACGAGCGCCTGCGTGACAAGGCCGGCCTACGCTGTGCCGTCATCGAGGGCGATATCGCCTCGGATGTCGACGCCATCACCATGAAGGAAGCCGGCATGCCCGCCATCCAGATCAACACGGGCGGTCTGTGCCACCTCGAGGGCAACATGATCATGGAGGCTGTCGATGCCTTCGACCAGGCTGTGGGTCTGGAGAACATCGACGTCATCTTTATCGAAAACGTGGGTAACCTGGTCTGCCCGGTCGACTTTGACCTGGGCGAGAACCTGTCCATCATGATTCTCTCGGTGCCCGAGGGCGACGATAAGCCCATCAAGTATCCGGGCATCTTCCAGCACGCCGGCGCGCAGCTGCTCAACAAGGTCGACGTGGCCCCGGCTTTCGATTTTGACATGGATAGGTATACTAAGACACTCGATGACCTCAATCCGCAAGCGCCGCGGTTTGCCGTGAGCGCGCGCAAGGGCGAGGGCATGGATGCCTGGTGCGATTGGCTCATCGGGCAGATTGAGCAAGCAAGGGCGTAAGTCGGCCGCCATACGGGCGGGCGTAGCCGCAGAGATACGAGATAGGAGCCTCTTTTGAAGCTCATCATCGCCGAGAAAAACGATGCCGCGCGTCAAATCGCCGAGCGGCTGTCCACGGGTAAGCCCAAAAAGGACAAGGTGTACAACACCGCCATCTACCGTTTTGAGTGGAAGGGCGAGGAGTGCGTGACCATCGGCCTTGCCGGTCACATCCTGGCACCCGATTTTTGCGACAGTGTGCTGTTCGATAAAAAGCTGGGTTGGTATTCGGTGACCGAGGACGGCGAGATGCTACCGGCCGACATGCCCGATGGCCTGGCACGCCCGCCCTACGACACCAAGCGCAAGCCGTTCCTTGCCGACGGTATCTCCATCAAGGGCTGGAAGCTCGAGAGCCTGCCCTATCTCACTTGGGCGCCCGTCATTAAGCTGCCGGCCGAGAAGGAGCTCATCCGCTCGCTCAAGAACCTGGCCAAAAAGTCCGATAGCGTCATCATCGCTACGGACTTCGATCGCGAGGGCGAGCTGATCGGTTCGGATGCCCTCAACAAGGTACGCGAGGTGGCGCCCGACTTGCCGGTCGCCCGCGCCCAGTATTCTTCGTTTACCAAGGCCGAGATCTGTCTCTTATACACATCTCCGAGC
>USBX01000234.1 GCA_900552995.1 uncultured Collinsella sp. | reverse complement strand
CGTGAGGATATATCAAGCGAGGATGTGACAACAAATGCTGTTATGAGAGAGGCTGTAGACGGAGAAGTGGATTTAATCTGCAAGCAGGACGGCATCATTGCCGGTCTGGATGTGTTCGCGAGGGCGTTTCAGCTTCTGGATGAAAAAATAGAAATTGCCTTTCATGCCGCCGATGGAGATGCTGTGAAAAAGGGGCAGCTTCTGGCAACCGTGACGGGAGATATCCGTGTTCTGCTTTCCGCAGAACGCACCGCCCTCAATTATTTGCAGCGCATGAGCGGCATCGCTACTTACACGCATCGGATGGCGGCTGCGCTCGTGGGCACCAAGACCGTGCTTGTCGACACGCGCAAGACCACGCCGTGCATGCGTGTCTTCGAGAAGGCCGCAGTCGAGATCGGCGGTGGCAGCAACCACCGCTATAACCTGTCGACGGCCGTCATGCTCAAGGACAACCACATCGACGCCGCCGGTGGCGTGGCACGCGCGATTGAGATGGCGCGCGCCCATGCGTCGTTTACCACGACGGTCGAGATTGAGTGCGAGAACCTGGACATGGTACGCGAGGCCGTGGAGGCCGGTGCCGACATCATCATGTTCGACAACATGACCCACGATGACATGACTGCCGCGATTGAGCTTATCGCCGGTCGTGCCAAGACTGAGTGCTCGGGCAACGTAGACGCCGACAACATTCGCGCCCTGGCCGACCTGGGTGTTGACTATATTAGTTCGGGCGCTCTGACGCACTCTGCGCCGATCCTCGACCTTTCGCTTAAGCACCTGCGTCTGCTGGACGGTAAATAATGGACGCTCGCGAGCGTCGCCGTGCCATCATGGCCGTGCTCGAGGGGGCCAAAGAACCTGTCTCGGGCAGTGCACTTGCCCGCGAGGTGGGAGTGAGCCGTCAGGTCGTGGTTCAGGATATTGCCCTGCTGCGTGCCGATGGGCACGATATCGTCGCCACCAATCGCGGCTATGTACTACAGGAGGCCCCCAGCAGCCCCGCCGTGCCCACGCGCTTGGTCAAGGTTCGCCACAGCGTGGAGCAGGCAGGCGATGAGCTCACGAGCATCGTCGACGCGGGCGGCGCCGTGCTCAACGTGATCGTCAACCACCGCGTGTACGGCAAAATCACGGCCGACCTGGACATTCGCAATCGTCGCGATGTCGAGCGCTACCTACACGATATCGAGAGCGGCAAGAGCTTTCCCCTATTAACGGTGACGAGCGGCTATCACTTCCATCGCATTGCGGCAGAGGATGAGCAAACCCTCGACGAGATCGAGGCCATGCTCAGGGAGAAGGGCTACCTTGCCGATTTAATGCCCTACGAGGATGATTTGTCCTAGAACACATGCAAAAGGAGGCCTCCGCGGCGATGCGGAGGCCTCCTTTTTGTGCACGGTGTACTTTTGAGTGTGCAGGTGGGGGAGCTGTTACTCCTCGACGATCTCGGTGATCGCGCCGGCGGGGCAAGCGTCCTGGCAAGCGCCACAGGCGACGCAGGAATCCTCGTCAGCGACGGTAGCGACGTCCTGGAGCTCCAGAACGCCAGCGGGGCAGGTGTCGACGCAAACGCCACAAGCGATGCACTCGTCAGCATCAATTACGGGATGAGCCATGGTAGTTTCCTCTCTGTTGACCGACGCTACAGACGATGCGCGCCGGTTTGATTCGGGCAAAAAGATACCACGGGAGCGACTGCTTGCAATACCCTCTGGCCGGCATCTTCATACCGTTCGCCGAGTATGCCAAGGTTTACTAAAAAACGTGCAGGTGGGGCCGTTGAGCTGCGTAAATGTTAGCTAAAGGTGACTCGTAATAATGAGCGATTGAGCGAACTTTTGGAAAGCGTGTCCCAGAATTGACGTCCAAAATGGGTCGCGCTTTCCTCGGGGTCACCCCAAGACCGCTCCGTGTGGCTCCGACCCAAACCTCAGCCATCTCTACATAGATCTCGATAGATTTGCCCAGAACTCAATCAGCGCATCTACCTGCGCATTTAAGAACCTAAACTCTCAGCAATAAGAAATCTTATATGAATTGACTTAGATTTTGTATATTCCGGCCCATAAGGGGATACACTACATCCTGAAAGACAAGCCGAAGCGTCGCGCGGCAGTCCGCCGACACGGCGCGAACGCACAAGAGAGAGGGAATTTCTAATGGGCAAGATTCTTGGTATCGACCTTGGTACTACTAACTCCGCAATGGCTGTTCTCGAGGGCGGTTCTCCGACCATTATCGTGAACGCCGAGGGCGACCGCACCACCCCGTCCGTCGTGGGCTTCCGTGCCGACGGCGACCGCGTCGTGGGTAAGGCCGCTAAGAACCAGGCTGTCACCAACCCCAAGAACACCGTGTTCTCCATCAAGCGCTTCATGGGCCGCAAGTACTCCGAGTGCACCTCCGAGATCAAGACCGTGCCGTATGAGGTCAAGGAGGGCCAAGGTGGCCGTGCCGTCGTCGACATCGAGGGCAAGGATTACACCGCCGAGCAGGTGAGCGCCATGACGCTCGCCAAGATGAAGGCTGACGCCGAGAAGTATCTGGGTGAGACCGTCACCGACGCCGTCATTACCGTCCCGGCCTACTTCAACGACGCCCAGCGTCAGGCTGGGCGTCGTTGAAGTAGGCCGGGACGGTAATGAC
>USBX01000233.1 GCA_900552995.1 uncultured Collinsella sp. | reverse complement strand
ACGAGATTAGCGAGTGTCTCGTGGGCTCGGAGATGTGTATAAGAGACAGCGTCTTTTTTGTGGACGCCGACGATTACATCGATGTCCAGACGGTCGAGCGCGTGCTGCATGCCATGGAGTCTGCAGATGCCGAGGCCGCCGTTTTTGGCGGCGTCTGTGAACCAGCCGATGCTGCCCCCAAACGCGTCCAGCAACTCATGAGCCCCAAAGCTGGTGCCTTCGGCGCCCGTGATCCCCAACTGCTGTTCCATTCGAATGCGCAGCCCTATGCCTGCCGTGCGGCTTTTTCGCGCGAGCTGCTCAATCGCGAAGGCATTCGCTTCGCCCCCGGTTTGGCTTTGGGCGAGGACGTCGTCTTCCAATTCGCGGCTTATGCGCTTGCCCGCAAGACCGTCGTCATGCCGGACAAGTTCTACCACTACGTGATGGAGAGCGAATCGGCGACGCACGAGTTCAACAGTGCCGAGGCTCGCGCCAAAAAGCTTGACGCCCACATGAGAATGCTCGAGGAGGTCTTGGAGGACTGGGCAGCCTACGGTCTTTTGGACCTGTGTCCCGGCGAGCTGATAACTTGGTTTTTGGACCTCATTGTGTTCGACCTGGCGCGCTTGGATGCCGATGACTTCCATCGCGTGGCGGCTCGCGTCAACATGGACCTCACCACGTTTTTGGGAACGGAGTGGGCGGATATGCCTGCTAAGGGCGCCGTTCGCCGTGTTGCCCACAAGCTCGTTGCGGCGACCTCGGGCGTTTCGATGGTAGACGCCACGCTGTTCTATCTTTCGACTCGCGGTCTCAAAGCCTGCCTGGAGCGCTTTCTCTAATTCCAAGCGCTGCCGCCCGCCGCAACTCGGCTGCTAAAATAACCCTGTTACACGCTATTCAACAGGAGGTTCTCTTGCAGAACTCTGATACCCCTAAAGTTTCGCTGCTTGTCCCCATCTGCAATGTCGAATGCTACCTGCGCGAGTGCCTCGATTCCGCCGTGGCTCAGACGCTCAAGGACATCGAGATCATCTGTATCAACGACGGCTCCACCGATAGCTCGCCGGATATCATCCGCGAGTACATGGAGCGCGACCCCCGTGTAAAGATGATCGATAAGGCCAACAGCGGCTATGGCGACTCGATGAACCGCGGCCTGGAGATGGCGCGCGGCGAGTACGTGGGCATCCTTGAGTCCGATGACTTTATGTTTGAGGATTCGCTCCAAAAGCTGATCGCCAAGGCCGATGCTGAACATGCCGATGTGGTAAAGGGCGACTTTTACCTGTATTGGTCCACGCCCAGCGAGCGCCGTGAGCTGTTTGGGATTGTCGACGAGCATATGACGGGCGCCGCGTATCGCCCCGTCGATCGCCCGGGCATCTTCTACCGCAAACCTTCCATTTGGTCGGCTATCTATCGGCGCGAGTTCCTCAACGACAATCAGATTCGGTTCCTTCCCACGCCGGGTGCCTCGTATCAGGACGCAGGCTTTAACTTTAAGGTCTGGGCGTGCGCCGAGCGTGCCGCGTTTATCGCGGACCCCATTTTGTGCTATCGCCAGGATAACGAGAAGAGCTCCGTTAATTCGCCCAACAAGGTGTTTTGCGTTTGCGATGAATATGCCGAGATGCAACGTTTTTTGGACGAGCGTCCCGAGCTCAAGGCTCAGCTCCAGGGCATTTTAATGCGCATGAAGGTCGATACGTACCGTTGGAATGATGAGCGCCTGGTCGATGAGTTGCGCGAGCAGTTTTGGGAGAAGGCCTCTCCCGAGCTCAAGTCCGATTGGGATGCCGGTCGCTTTGACCTGTCGCTGTTTGATCCGCGTGGCGAGACCGACTTGCGCCTGATGGTCAAATCGCCCCGCGCCTATATCGATTCGCGCTTTGACTTTAAGAAGCCGGGCAAGCTCAATACGTTTAAGCATTACTTTAAGATCGGCGGCCTGCCGCTGGTCTGGCGCGTGCTGACGTATCAGCGCGCTTATGGCGACAACCCGCACCCCGATGACGTTTCGGCCGCACAGTAGGAGCACTTGACTATGGCTACCCCTAAGATTTCCGTTGTCGTTCCCATCCATAACGTGGAGGAGTGCCTGGCCTGGTGCCTGGACTCCCTGCTTGCGCAGGACATGTCCGATTGGGAAGGCGTGCTGGTCAACGATGGCTCACCGGATGGGTCGCGCGATATTGCGGCTGCCTATTGCGAAAAGGACGCGCGCTTTACGCTGGTCGATAAGCCAAACGGGGGCCTGTCGAGTGCGCGTAATGCCGGCATCGCTGCGTCCACGACGCCTATCGTCGCGTTTTTGGATTCCGACGACCGGTTTACGCCCGATGCATGCCGCGTGATCGTCGATGCCTTTGAACGCGAGGATTGCGACGTGTTGACCTTTGGCGCGAATCCGTATCCGCTGGAGGCGGGGTATCCGTGGCTTAACTATGTACTGAGCCCGCGCGATGTGTCGTTTGAAGGCTATGGCTCCGACCTGCTGTTTAAGGAAGCGTCTCGCCCCTTTGCATGGCGCACCGCTTGCAAGCGTGAGTTTTTGCTGGGCAACGGGATCGTGTTCGACGAAACCGTTAAGTATGGCGAGGACCAGGTCTTCGATTTTGCCGTGTACGGTCGCTCGCGCAAGACCGCGCTTATTTCGAACAAGCTGTACGACTACCGTGTGGCGCGCAAG
>USBX01000232.1 GCA_900552995.1 uncultured Collinsella sp. | reverse complement strand
GCTCATGGTGTCGGTGCCGTGCAGAATCACGAAGCCGTCGTGATCGGCATAGCCTTCGACGATGACGTTGCGGATGCGCATCCAGTCGCTCGGGCGCATATTGGTGCTGTCGATGTTCATGGGCTGCACGACGTCGAGCTTGCAGAGGCCCGAGATCTCGGGGACACTTTGGGCGAGCTCCTCACCGGTCAGGGCGGGGGAGAGGCCGTTGCCGTCCTCGGTCGATGCGATGGTGCCGCCCGTGGCGATGAGAAGGATGCGCTTCATGCTGGTATTCCTATCGTATTTGCCGCCGCAGAGGCGGAGTCGTTCGGCAGTATTGTGGCACAGGGCGTTCAATGTTCAAACGTATTACATCATCTGTAACGTTTGGTAATACTTCAATTGCCGTCAAATAGGGGCCCTGGTCGTGCGTTTGCCGTGCGCTGATGGCTGCGAGGGACGAGAAACCCCATATAACGTGTACACTATGGAAGTTATTTTCGTTCATTCACGCGGGTGGGCACCGGCTCCCCGCCAACAAGAGGGGGAAACCATGGATCAAAAGGCTTCCGCAAAGGTCCTCGTACTCGACTTTGGTGCGCAGTACGGTCAGCTCATTGCCCGTCGCGTCCGCGACCTCAACGTGTATTCCGAGATCGTTCCCTGCGACATCTCGGCCGACGAGATTCGCGAGATGAACGCCTCTGCGCTCATCCTTTCCGGCGGCCCGGCTTCCGTGTATGCCGAGGACGCTCCGTCCATCGATCCCGCCATCTTTGACCTGGGCCTTCCCGTCCTGGGCTTTTGCTACGGCCATCAGATCACGGCCGTGACGCTCGGCGGCAAGGTCGGCCACTCCGAGGTGGGCGAGTACGGCCGCGCCACCATCACGCGCACGGCCGGCGCCAAGCTCTTTAACTCCACGCCTATGGAGCAGACCGTGTGGATGAGCCACCGCGACGCCGTTTCCGAGGTGCCCGAGGGCTTTACCGTTACCGCCAGCACCGACGTGTGCCCGGTTGCCGCCATGGAGTGCGTCGAGCGCAAGATTTTCACCACTCAGTTCCACCCCGAGGTCAAGCACTCCGAGTACGGTCAGCAGCTGCTGAGCAACTTCCTGTTTGAGATCTGCGGCCTGGAGCCCAACTGGAGCATGGACAACCTGGTCGAGACCATGACGGCCGAGTTCCGCGAGAAGGTCGGCAATGACCGCGTGATTCTGGCCCTGTCCGGCGGCGTCGACTCCTCCGTCGTGGCTGCGCTGGGCGCTCGCGCCGTGGGCAAGCAGATGACCTGCGTGTTCATCAACCACGGTCTGCTGCGCAAGGGTGAGCCCGAGCAGGTGGAGGAGGTCTTTACCAAGCAGTTTGACGTCGACTTTATCCACGTTCACGCCGAGGACCGCTATGCCGAGCTTCTGGCCGGCGTGACCGAGCCCGAGGAGAAGCGCCGCATCATCGGTACGCAGTTCTGGAAAGAGTTCTTCGCGGTTGCTCAGCAGCTCGAGACCGATGGCAAGCCGGTCAAGTACCTGGCTCAGGGCACCATCTACCCTGACATCATCGAGTCTGGCGCTCGCAAGACGGGCGGCAAGACGGCCACCATCAAGAGCCATCACAACCTGATCCCGTTCCCCGAGGGCGTGCACTTCGACCTTATCGAGCCGCTCGATCACTTCTTTAAGGACGAGGTCCGCGCGCTTGGTCTGGCGCTGGGCCTGCCGGCTCACATCGTGTTCCGTCAGCCCTTCCCGGGCCCGGGTCTGGCCATCCGCATCATCGGCGCGGTCGACAAGGAGAAGCTCGAGATTCTCAAGAACGCCGACGCTATCGTGCGCGAGGAGCTCGACGCCTACAACCAGCGTCTGTTTGAGCAGACCGGCGAGCGCAACTCCGAGCACAGCTGCTGGCAGTACTTTGCGGTCCTGCCCGACATTAAGTCCGTGGGCGTTATGGGCGACGAGCGTACCTATCAGCGCCCGATCATCCTGCGTGCCGTCGAGTCCAGCGATGCCATGACCGCCGACTGGGCCAAGCTGCCCTACGACGTGCTGGCCCGCATCTCCGGCCGCATCGTTGCCGAGGTTCCTGGCGCCAACCGCGTGTGCTACGACATCACGTCCAAGCCGCCCGCGACCATCGAGTGGGAGTAGTTGATATCTAGCGTTTCCGAGCCCCTGACCTGCACAAACAGGTCAGGGGCTTTTCGTTTGGCAACCGCTGGACAACCTTTATGGTTTCGCGCCCCGTGAACAGGGGACGTAGCACTGTTCACGTCTGGGCCCATGTCGGCACCGATCAATGCCCGCGCTGCTTGCGCTTCAGCTTCCGCTGCTCGAAGCACGTCGCCCGGAGTTCCTCGCCGGAGGAAAGATGGCCGTTCCCTATGAGGCTACGGAACCACCTATATCCGCTTGCTGCGGGCTTGCTTGAGCCAGTTCCTCTTGAAAGAGCCTATACCTCCGAAGAACTTGTTGTACGTCTCACCGTTCTCCTTGGCTTCGTACTTGACCAAGGCAAGTTCGATAGTGCAGAGGTAATCCGCCACTTGCTCGAGGCGGTAGTCGGTCATCGAGGTCTTGCGGCGTCGGACGACCCCTTTTGAGAGGACCTTGCCCACCGAGCGGTCTCGCCCACGGAACAGAAGGAGCGCTGTCTCTTATACACATCTGACGCTGCCGACGATAAGGCTCGTGTAGATC
>USBX01000231.1 GCA_900552995.1 uncultured Collinsella sp. | reverse complement strand
CGAGATTAGCGAGTGTCTCGTGGGCTCGGAGATGTGTATAAGAGACAGGGTATGGCCGGAGCGCGAGGTCGACGGCGTGCTCAAGCCCGAGTACAACACCGGCGATGGCGCCTTCGAGCTTGCTGCACCCATCTACGCACGCGTGAAGGGTCAGCCCGAACTGGTCAAGAAGCAGTACCTGGACATGAACATGTGGCTCCCGGGCGACATTCTGCTCAAGGCCGACAAGATGTGCATGGCGCACTCGCTGGAGCTGCGCGTGCCCTTCCTGGACCGCAAAGTCATGGAGTTCGCCGAGCACATTCCCGATCGCTACCGCATCAACGAGAACGGCAACAAGCAGGTACTCCGCCACGCTGCCAACAAGTCGCTGCCCGATGAGTGGGCCACCCGTCCCAAGGTGGGCTTCCCGGTGCCGATTGTCTACTGGCTGCGCGAGCAAAAGTGGTACGACTATGTCAAGGAGTACTTCACCGCGCCGTGGGCAAGCGAGTTCTTCAATACCGACGAGCTCATGCACCTGCTCGATCTGCACTTTGCGGGCAAGGGCGATTTCCAGCGCAAGATCTATACGCCGCTCGTGTTCCTGGTGTGGTACAAGCGCTTCTTTATCGACGAGGACCAGCCCGCTGTTCAGGCTGCCTAGCCTCGGCTTACGAACGCCTGCGCGTAACGGCTCCTCCGGGAGCCGTTTTTGCGTGGGTGCGTTTCAGTTACTATAAAACCGTCCCTGCCAAATGGCTGAGAAAGGTGAAAGATGCACCATTCGGATTCCGCGACCGTGACCACGGTCGATACGCTTGCCAAGCTTCTCGATGTGTGCGGCGAGCTGCGCGCATCAGAGCAGGTTGACGAGCGCGCCGTGACCGGCTGCACGTTTGATTCGCGCGCGGTCTCGGCAGGTGACGTGTTCTTTTGCAAAGGTGCTGCCTTTAAGCCCGCGTTTTTGAGCATGGCGCTCGATGCGGGCGCCGTCGCATTTGTGTGCGAGGAGTCGCTGGCCGAGTCTCTGGAGCCGCTGGCGCAGGAGAGCGGTGCTGCGATGCTGGTTGTTGATAGCGTTCGCACGGCCATGGCCCTGTTGCCGCCGGAGGTCTACGACCGTCCCGACCACGATGTCAAGATCGTGGGCATCACCGGTACCAAGGGAAAGACCACGGCCGCTTTTATGCTTCAGTCCATCATCAAGGCAGCGGGCGAGTCCTGCGGCATGATCGGCTCGGTGAGTACCGACGATGGCATCGAGTGCTACGAGAGCACCAATACTACGCCCGAGGCCCCCGAGGTCTGGCGCCATATCGCCAACTGCCGCACGTCAGGTCGCCAGTCCATGGTCATGGAGGTCTCGAGCCAGGCGCTCAAGTACCAACGCGTCGAGAATCTGCCGTTTGACGTGGCGTGCTTCCTCAACATCGGCCGTGACCACATCTCGCCGATCGAACACCCCACGTTTGAGGATTATTTTGAGAGCAAACTCAGGATCTTTGACCAGGCGAAGACCGCCGTGGTGAATCTGGGCACCGAAGAGGTTGACCGTGTGCTGGAGGCAGCGTCGACGGCCGAGCGCTTGGTGACCGTTGGCGTCGAGCATCCCGAGGCAAGCCTGTGGGCAAGCGATGTCCGCGTGGTCGGCTTTAGCATCGAGTTTAACCTGCATGGCCTGTGTGCTGACGAGTCCGAGGCGGGGGAGAAGGTCCTGCTGGGCATCGCGGGCGACTTTAACGTGGAAAACGCGCTGGTCGCTATCGCCGCTGCGCACGAGATCGGCATCGGTATCGAGGCTATCAAGAAGGGCCTCTCCAAACTGCGTGTGCCGGGCCGTATGGAGGTCGTGGAGTCGAAGGACGGCCGCGTGATCTGCGTCGTTGACTATGCGCACAACCAGCTTTCGTTCCGATCGCTTTTCTCGTCGGTTAAGCGCGCGTTTCCCACTAGTCCAGTCATTGCAGTGTTTGGCGCTGCCGGCGGCAAGGCGCAGGAGCGCCGCGAGCAGCTTCCGCGCGAGGCCGCACCATATTCCGACCTGATGGTCTTTACCAACGAGGATCCGGCTCACGAGGACCCGATGAAGGTCTGCCGCGAGCTTGCCGAACATGTTCCCGACGATACGCCGAACAAGATTATTCTCGATCGCGAAGCCGCTGCGCATGCGGCGTTCAAGGCGGCGCGCGAGGAGTACGTCAACGCCGATGCTCCCACCATTGTCTTGCTGCTGGCAAAGGGTGACGAGGAGCTCATGCACGTGGGCGACGAGTTCGTGCCCATCGAGAGCGACCTTTCGCTGGCCAATCGCCTAATCGATGTTACCCAGTTTGACTAATGAACCATGATGGCGGCGGCGCCCTGAGTGCGCTGTCGCCATAAGCGTGTTCCCTCAATCAAAACATGCCGTCCAAGTCCAAACCCTTCTACGTAAACGGAGTAACCATGTCCCATAACACCCTGCCGACCGTTGCCGAGCTTTCGGGCGAGATGCGCGAGCGCTTGGCCAAGGTCAAGTACGTCTTTACCGACCTGGATGCCACGATGCTCGCACCCGGCTCGTGCGTGCTGCGCGACAACGACGGCAACCCCTCGACCAAACTCGTCGAGGCCGTCGTGGCGCTCGCTCGCGCTGGCATTCAGGTGGTTCCAACCTCGGGCCGCAACCGCACCTGTCTCTTATACACATCTGACGCTGCCGACGATAAG
>USBX01000230.1 GCA_900552995.1 uncultured Collinsella sp. | reverse complement strand
GCAGCGTCAGATGTGTATAAGAGACAGCGAGTGCATCCACCTGGGCATTGAGTTCGGTGGCCTTAAGGCAGTCGACGACTTTAGCCTGACTATCGGCAAGACCGAGATCGCCGGTCTGATCGGTCCCAACGGCGCCGGCAAGACCACGGTCTTCAACCTGCTCACCAAGGTGTACCAGCCCACGCATGGCACCATCCTGCTCGACGGCGAGGACACCTCGGGCAAGTCGGTCTACCAGGTCAACCGCATGGGTATTGCCCGTACCTTCCAGAACATTCGCCTATTCAACACCATGACGGTGGAGGATAACGTCAAGGTCGGCCTGCATAACCAGGAGCGTTACTCCGGCTTTGAGGGCGTGCTGCGCCTGCCGACGTATTGGAAGCACGAGAAGGCTGCTCACGAGCGCGCCATGGAGCTGCTGTCCATCTTTGATATGGAGCATCTGGCAAACGAGCAGGCCGGATCGCTGCCTTACGGCGCTCAGCGTCGTCTGGAGATCGTCCGCGCGCTTGCCACCAACCCCAAGCTACTGCTGCTCGACGAGCCTGCTGCCGGCATGAACCCGTCCGAGACCGCGGAGCTCATGGAGAACATCGTCAAGATTCGCGACACCTTTGGCATTGCCATCATGCTTATCGAGCATGATATGTCGCTCGTTATGAACATCTGCGAGGGCATCTGCGTGCTCAACTTTGGTAAGGTCATCGCCAAGGGCACGGCCGAGGAGATCCAGAACAACGACGCCGTTATCGAGGCGTATCTGGGCAAGCAGGATAAGGGGGAGAACTAAATGGCAGAGCCGATGCTTTCCGTCTACAACATCAACGTCTGGTACGGCGCTATCCACGCCATCAAGGACATCTCCTTTAACGTCAACGAGGGCGAGATCGTGGCCCTGATCGGTGCGAACGGTGCCGGCAAGTCCACAACGCTCAAGACTGTCTCGGGCCTGCTGCGCTCCAAGACCGGCTCCATCAAGTTTATGGGCGAGGACATTACCCATACGCCTGCCGACAAGCTGGTGGGCAAGGGCCTGGCTCAGGTCCCCGAGGGCCGTCGTGCCTTTTTGCAGATGACGGTCGAGGAGAACTTGGAGATGGGCGCCTACACGCAGCCCAAGTCCACGGTGGCTCCGGGCCTGGAGCGCGTCTACGAGCAGTTCCCGCGCCTGAAGGAACGTCGTCGCCAGGTCGCCGGCACCCTTTCAGGCGGCGAGCAGCAGATGCTCGTTATGGGGCGCGCCCTTATGAGTAACCCCAAACTGCTCATGCTCGACGAGCCTTCCATGGGTCTGGCACCGATTCTGATCGAACAGATCTTCCAGATTGTCGAGGACTTGCACAAGGCCGGTACCACGGTGCTTCTGGTCGAGCAAAACGCGCAGATGGCGCTTTCCATCGCCACACGCGGTTACGTGCTCGAGACCGGCAAGATCACCATGACCGGCACTGGTCAAGAGCTGCTGCACGACGACAACGTCCGCAAAGCTTACTTGGGCGGTTAACTAGTTACGCGGTTTTACCAAACCGCGTAACGGCTCGACGCTGCAAGCCCGCCAGAGCGGCAATCTGACGTTCAATCGTCGGGCATGGCCAAAAGGCCTATGCCCTCCTCTTTCACGTCACCTTGCTCGCTCTGGTGGGCTTTCGCTGACTTATGCTCAACCTGCGGCGCTGCCATTGTTGGCGCAGGGGGCGGCTTGCTCGCTCTGGTGCCTGTTCGCTGTCCGTTCTCTGCCCGCGACGTTTCTGTTGTTGGTGCAAAGGGATCAGGTTACTTTGCGCCAAAAGGGGAAGTTGCGGTGGAATAGTTCCTGTTTGGCCGTCTTGAGGGGTTAAACGGGAATTATTTCACCGCAACTTATTGATGGCGTGTTTGGTTGGTGCCAGTTGATTGCTTGGGCGTTGGGGAGGGTCTGCTCCGTTATAATCGCCTAGAACATTAATTGGAAACGGGACGGGAGCCATACATGCGCCAGGGTTTCGACAACGCGAAGTATATCGAGCTGCAGGCTGCTCACATTAAGGAGCGCATCTCACAGTTTGGTGGCAAGCTCTATTTGGAGTTTGGCGGTAAGCTGTTCGATGACTATCATGCGAGCCGCGTGCTGCCGGGTTTTGAACCGGACAGCAAGTTCCGCATGCTCAAGAGCATCGCCGACGATGTCGAGGTTATCATCGCGATCAACGCGAACCACATCGAAAAAAACAAGGCTCGTGGTGACCTCGGTATTACCTATGACGAGGATGTGCTGCGTCTGGTTGACCTGTTCCGCGGCAACGGCTTTGCCGTCGCGGCTGTGGTCATCACCCAGTACGCCGGCCAGCCTGCTGCCGATGTGTTCCGCAACCGCCTGAACGCGCTCGGTATTCCCGCCAAGCTGCACTATCCCATCGAGGGGTATCCGCACGATGTCGATCTGATCGTGTCCGACGATGGCTACGGCAAGAACGAGTTTGTCGAGACCACCCGACCGCTCGTCGTGGTCACTGCCCCCGGTCCTGGCTCGGGCAAGCTTGCCACCTGCCTGTCTCAGCTCTATCACGAGCACAAGCATGGCACGGCCGCCGGCTATGCCAAGTTTGAGACCTTCCCGGTCTGGAATCTTCCTCTGACGCATCCGGTCAATATTGCCTACGAGGCCGCCACGGCTGACCTCGACGACGCCAATATCATCGATTCGTTCCACCTTGAGGCCTACAAC
>USBX01000229.1 GCA_900552995.1 uncultured Collinsella sp. | reverse complement strand
GAGATTAGCGAGTGTCTCGTGGGCTCGGAGATGTGTATAAGAGACAGCTGCATATCCGTTCGGTCGACCTGATCGGCCCGACGCTTGCCGTGCTGTCGTCGCTCATCGGTGTGCCGCCCAAGGGCGTTGCGGGCGTGATTCACAAGACCGATGACCGCTATTTCCATCGTATCGAGGCCATGGAGTATTTCGTTGAGCACGATGACGGTCGTGGTTGCGACGATCTGTCGGGTGCCGATATCGTGCTGCTGGGTGTGTCGCGTACATCCAAGACGCCGCTGTCGATGTATTTAGCCTATCAGGGCTACAAGGTCGCCAATGTCCCACTGGCGCATGGCATGGAGCCGCCCAAGTCGATTTACGAGGTCGACCCGATGCGCCTGTTCGGCCTGATTTCGACCGTCGATGTGATTTCCGAAATTCGCGATAGCCGCTTGGGCGATGACTACGCCCGTGCCGTTGCCGGCTCCTATGCCGAGCCCGAGAGCGTGCGTAGTGAGCTTGCGGAAGCCCGCGCGCTCATGAAACGCCTGGGCTGCTTTGTAGTGCGTACCGACGGCAAGGCGATTGAGGAGAGCGCCTCCGAGATCATTGCCCACCTCGAAGAGATCCGAGAAGCCAGGGCCCGCCGTGCCGCCCGTCGCGCTCAACAGCAGTAGTCCTTTCTGTGATGATTTTTCTGGGACGGGGATTAAAAAATCATTGGAGTGGCTAATTAGCCTGAATTGGTAAAGCGGTTTAGCAATTAACTTGTATTTGACCTGCGAGTTTCTTATATTGGTATCTTCATAAGGTAACCACCTTTACCTACCGTTTACCGCTAGTTTTAGCACGTTTACCAAACCGCGCACCCTCTGCTCAAGCCTGCCCAAAACCCGCCGTATAGTTCCCTCACGGCCCGCATCCGGCGGGTCGATTCGTTACCACGGTCGTGCGCGTGAGCGCATGGAAGGGGAAGCATCGTGAGCGATTGCAAGAGGGTTTACCGTTTTGGAACCGACGCCCAGGGCACGTGTGTCACTGAGGGCGACAAGTCCATGAACTTTGTGCTTGGCGGCAAAGGCGCGAACCTTGCCGAGATGAGCCGCATCGGCCTGCCGGTTCCCGGTGGCTTTACCATTACCTGCCAGACTTGCGTTGAGTACTCCGGCGCCGGCAACGTATGGCCGGAGGGCGCGCTCGACGAGATCGTTGCCGCCGAGGTCGACCTCGAGGCCCGCTGCGGCAAGAAGCTCGGCGATGCCTCCGATCCGCTGCTCGTGTCGGTCCGCTCGGGCGCTCCGTTCTCCATGCCCGGCATGATGGACACGGTTCTCAACCTGGGCCTCAACGACGATTCCGTCCAGGGCCTTATCGCCCAGACACAGAACCCGCGTTTTGCCTGGGACAGCTATCGTCGCTTTATCCAGATGTTCTCCAACGTCGTCATGGGTGTCGATGCCGACTTGTTCGAGAATGCCCTGACCCAGGCCCGCCTGGTCGCCGGCGTTCGCGTCGATTCCGACCTTTCGGCCGAGGACCTGCAGGAGCTCGTCGAGACCTTTAAGGGCATCTTCTCCGAGAACGTCGAGGCGACCCTGTATCCCGAGCTCGAGGTCGCCGACGGTAAGCCCGTTTTCCCGCACGATCCGGAGCTCCAGCTGCGCCTTGCCATCCAGGCCGTCTTTGGCAGCTGGATGAACGAGCGCGCCTGCATCTACCGCAAGCAGCACGGCATTTCCGACGAGCTCGGCACCGCCGTCAACGTCCAGTCCATGGCGTTCGGCAACATGGGCGATGACTGCGGCACCGGCGTTGCGTTCACCCGCGACCCCGCAACCGGCGCTAAGGGTCTGTTCGGTGAGTTCCTCACCAACGCACAGGGCGAGGACGTCGTCGCAGGCGTCCGTACTCCCATGAAGATCGCTGAGATGGAGCAGAAGTTCCCCGAGGCGTTCGCAGAGTTCAAGAAGGTCTGCAAGATTCTTGAAGACCATTACAGAGATATGCAGGACATGGAGTTCACCGTCGAGCACGGCAAGCTCTTCATGCTTCAGACCCGTAACGGTAAGAGAACCGCTCAGGCAGCTCTCAAGATCGCCTGCGATCTCGTTGACGAGGGTATGAGAACCGAGGAAGAGGCTGTTCTTATGATCGAGCCCAGAAACCTCGACACCCTCCTTCATCCCCAGTTTGACGCAAAGGCACTCAAGGCCGCTACCCCGATCGGTAAGGGTCTTGGCGCTTCTCCCGGCGCTGCATGCGGCAAGATCGTCTTCACCGCTGACGACGCTGAGGCTTGGAAGGCAAGAGGCGAGAAGGTTGTCCTTGTCCGCCTTGAGACTTCTCCCGAGGACATCACCGGCATGAAGGCATCTCAGGGTATCCTGACTGTCCGCGGCGGTATGACCTCTCACGCAGCTGTTGTTGCCCGTGGTATGGGTACCTGCTGTGTCTCCGGCTGCTCCGAGATCATCATGGACGAGGAGAACAAGAAGTTCACCCTTGCAGGCAAGACCTTCCATGAGGGCGACTTCATTTCCATCGACGGCTCCACCGGTAACATCTATGACGGCATCATCCCGACTGTCGACGCTTCCATCGCAGGCGAGTTCGGCAGAATCATGGGCTGGGCTGATAAGTACAGAACCCTTAAGGTTCGCACCAACGCAGATACTCCGCGCGACGCAGCCAAGGCTGTTGAGCTCGGCGCAGAGGGCATCGGCCTGTGCCGTAC
>USBX01000228.1 GCA_900552995.1 uncultured Collinsella sp. | reverse complement strand
GAAAAAAGCGCCCCTCGGCTTGCCGAGAGGCGCTGGCGTGATGCGCTGGAACGCGTTCGGTGGCGCTGTGGCGATTAGAAGTCGGCGTTGCCCACGGTGCGCGGGTGCGGCAGGACGTCGCGGATGTTGCCCACGCCGGTCAGATACATGACCAAGCGCTCGAAGCCCAAGCCGTAGCCGGCGTGCTTGCAGGAACCGTAGCGGCGCAGGTCAAGGTAGTACTTGTACTGCTCGGGATTCATGCCCAGGTCCTTGATGCGGGCCTCGAGCAGATCCAGGCGCTCCTCGCGCTGGGAGCCGCCGATAATCTCGCCGATACCGGGAACCAGGCAGTCGGCGGCGGCGACGGTCTTGCCGTCCTCGTTCATGCGCATGTAGAACGCCTTGATCTCGGCCGGGTAGTCGGTTACGAAGGTCGGTCGCTTAAAGTGCTCCTCGGTCAGGAAACGCTCGTGCTCGGTCTGCAGGTCGATGCCCCAGCTGACGGGGTAATCAAACTGGTGGCCAGCAGCGACTGCCTGCTCCAGGATTTCGACAGCCTCGGTGTAGGTAACGCGGGCAAAGTCGGAGTTTGCCACATGGTCCAGGCGCTCGATCAGGCCCTTGTCCACAAACTTGTTGAGCATATTGAGCTCGTCGGGGCAGGTAGCCATAACGTCCTTAAGGACGTACTTGAGCATGGCCTCGGCGTTATCCATGTAGTCGTTCAGGTCGGCAAAGGCCATCTCGGGCTCGATCATCCAAAACTCGGCGGCGTGGCGCGTGGTGTTGGAGTTTTCGGCGCGGAAGGTGGGGCCAAAGGTGTACACGTCGCCAAAGGCCATGGCAAAGTTCTCGGCATTGAGCTGGCCGGACACGGTAAGGCTCGCGTGCTTGCCAAAGAAGTCCTGGCTCCAGTCGACCTCGCCGGACTCGGTGAGGGGCGGATTTTTGGGGTCGAGCGTGGTCACGCGGAACATCTCGCCGGCGCCCTCGCAGTCACTCGTGGTGATGATGGGGGTGTTGACGTAGACAAAGCCCTGCTCCTGGAAGAAGCGGTGGATGGCGGCAGCCGCGACAGAACGGATGCGGAACACGGCGCGGAACAGGTTGGTGCGCGGGCGCAGGTGCTGCTGGGTGCGCAGGAACTCGACGGTTGCGCGCTTCTTCTGCAGCGGGTAATCCGGGGCGCTCGTGCCCTCGACCTCGATGGAGGTGGCAGAAAGCTCGAAGGGCTGGGGCGCATCGGGGGTCAGCTTGACGGTGCCGGTGCAAATGAGTGCGGCCGAGACGTTTTGATGGGCGATCTCGTCGTAGTTGTCGAGTGCCTCGCGGTTCATGACGACCTGCAGGTCGCGGAAGCAGCTGCCGTCGTTGAGCGTAACAAAGCCAAAGTTCTTCATGTCGCGGACGGACTTGACCCAGCCGGCGACGGTGACGGTCTGGCCGCCAAGCGACTCGGCATCGGCGTAAAGCTGCGCGATTTTGGTGCGGTTCACGTATCCTCCCATAACGGTTGAATGATAGTTATCCATACAGTTCGATATTCTAGCAGCTCGGCTCATTTGGGCTATACAGATAAGGCATTGGCGGGATGGTTTTTCAAACGCCAAGCGCCCGCGGCCAAATGGTCGCGGGCGCTTGGCGTGGTGCCTTTTGGCTGTGTGGCGCGGGGCCTGGCTACTTGGTCTTGGCTACCAGCAGCGGGTCGCCCAGCTTGACGAGCGGGTTGCCGCCGATAAGCGTTCCGGACTCGCCGACATGGTCGATGCTCTTAAGACGATCGAGCTCGGAGATGATGACGGTCACGATGTCCTCGTGGCCGGCGGCCTTGATGGCCTCGCGATCGAAGCTGATGAGCGGCTGGCCGGCCTTGACCGTGTCACCCATCTCGACAAAGCGGGCAAAACCCTTGCCGTTCATTTCCACGGTGCCCAGGCCAACATGGATGAACACGCGAAGACCGTCCTCGGTGATCATGCCGATGGAGTGGTTGGTGACGGTGGTGGCGCCGATACGGCCGTTAGCGGGGGCGTAAATGGTGCCGGTAATGGGCTCGATGCCGTAGCCCTGGCCGAGCATGCCCGAGGCGATGGTCTCGTCGGGAACCTCACTCAGATTGACGAGCACGCCGTTGACGGGAGCGTAGATGACGCCTTCGCGGGTGGCGAAGCTTGCTGCGGGCGGAACGGACGCCTCGCCCGACGAAGTGAACGTGGACTTGAGCGAATCGAGCAGACCCATAGATGCCTCCAACGTATCAGGCGTGCATGTTGCACGCGTGTGGTTTGCCGGAAACGTTTCGTACGTGTTTCCCAGCATGGTCAGCGCTCCTATTTTACGCTGCTTAACGATGCCTCTGAACAGCGATTTTGTGATATATCAGTTGAAGGCCAACTCATTGCGGGGGTGTTTCTGCGCCGCGGGCTCAAGTGGGGTACGCTAAGGTGCGAAAAACGAGTGCGCACGAATCGCACGGAGGGAGCACCTATGATTATTGAGAACCATGCGCTGTGGGGCGAGGAGCCGACCGAGGATTATCCGGCGACGTTTACGTATCTGGGTGCCGAGCCGCTGCCCGACAAGCCCAATGGCCGCCGCCCCGCGGTGATCATCTGCGGCGGAGGCGGGTTTACGCATATCGCTCCGCACGAGCAGGACCCGGTGGCGTTTGCGTTTTTGGACCGCGGCTACCAGGCCTTTGTGCCTGTCTCTTATACACATCTCCGAGCCCACGA
>USBX01000227.1 GCA_900552995.1 uncultured Collinsella sp. | reverse complement strand
GTTCCTGCCGGCAATGTCGCAAAGAGGGTAAATCATGGTCTTCTTCCTTTCCATAGACCTGATGCCAGCGATTCCGTTTCGCTGACCTTGTTGATTCCATTCTCTTTTGTGGGGCCATATCAGACGACCAAGCAGTGCTTGGTTATTGTGGGCTGGAGGGTTAACTGGGCGGAATCACATACCGTTGCAGCTGCACCCATACGCAACGTCGTCGAGACGCTCCACCCTCTACCTTCCGCAGGTACGACACTTCACAAGCAACAAATCATCGCCAGAATGATTTACGGAGATAAGGTCAATCAGCTCGGAGAATTTCGCAAGAAGGCACGCTTGGTCACGTACTGTGCCCTTGCCATCGCCGTCGTATTTGCCCTCATTGCGGGCGGATTCTCCAGTAGGCTCAGGAGTGTCGTGGCCGTCGACAACGCTCGCGCCATTATCGAAAGCTACCATGGTAAGCGCCCGCTTATTCGACTGACGCTTTAGGCGATACAAAACGAAAGCGTGCCGGCGGCCACGGGTTGTTGCTCAACAAATACACTGCCGCCTGTGGCATACTTTATTCACTAATGCATCGATAGCATCGAGAAAGAGAGTGTCATGGTCCCTTCGGGTAACGGCTGCAGCCAGATCATCATCATCGCTTTGGGCATTTGCCTTGGCCTGACTATGTTTGCGGTCTGTGGCTAAACGATTCAGATCTGCGCTTATTTCCAGCGCAAATCTTCTGCCGTTGCTTGCCGGCATCGTGTATCTCGTTAACAGATACATTGCGAGCTTCGACTTTTTCCTCCCCTACAACTTCGCCCATTATCAGCTCGGAGATCTGTGCGGAGGAATCATTTTCCCCGCCTACGCAAACGTCCTCTGCGAAACGGTGAGTGGGAAAACGCCGATATGTAGCCTCGCAAGCAGTTTGGCATTATCGGCGGGATGCTCAATCTGCTGGGAAGTACTTGCGCCCATGGTAGTCGAGTTTAGTACCCCAGATCCACTTGATGCCTACATGTACGTTGCCGGCGGCATCTTGTACCTCGCAGCTTTTAAGCTGAAGACGGTCAGTCGAATATAGCCGCATATACAAGAAACGGGCCCTGTCCCACAAGGGAACAGAGCCCGAAACTCTCATGGAGCCAGTGACAGGAATCGAACCTGCAACCCACTGATTACATCGTTTTCCATTCTGGTTAATAGCGTCCATCTGCGACTATAGCGACCGTAACCTCGCCTTTTTCTTTCGTTTTCCGCTTATAGTCTCACTTGAGACGTCTCCGAAACAGTCAAATTGCACACTCATTGCACACGCGATTGCACACGGAGGGACAATGGAAGAGAAATACACCACCTCGTCTATTTATAAGTTTAAGGACGATCGCTGGCGCGCACAGTTCCCCTATTTGGAGAACGGCATCTGGCATAAGAAGACTCAGCTCTTGGAACATCGAGGGCGCGATAAAGGCAGAAGCCATAAGCATCGCGATGCCGCCATGCTCGAGGCCGAATCCATCCGCGCATCTCTCAATGAGAAGGCCACCGCAGAAGCAGCTAAACCCAAGGGGCTTGGTATCACCGTTTCAAAGCTCGTGACATGCTATATCGATATCGAGTGCGCGGACGTCGCGCGCTCCACGGCGACCGGATACCACGGCATGCTCCGCCGGAATATCGAACCGTATCTCGGTGATGTCCCATTGGAAGACCTTACGGAAGAGGATGTTCAGGAATGGATAACGGCGATCGCCTCAACCCACGCACGGTCCACCGCCTGTAATTCCCTACGGTTGTTACGAGGCTCGCTCAAATATGGAATGCGAAAGAAATGGATTGACGAAAACGTGGCCTCTTGGGCAAAAGTCCCCAAAAACGAAGACGCGAACTACGGTCTACCGAATTCGCTTACAACCAAAGAGCGAACCAGGGTCTTGAACACTCTGAACGCCTCCATAGATATCCCAGCGATGCTTGCAGCCAAGATAGCGCTCTACACGGGATTGCGGCGCGGCGAGCTTTGCGCCCTGAAATGGAAAAACGTGGACTTTAAATCCTCAACGATCCGAGTCGAGGCCGCGATTGGGCACACAGATAACGAGTTCTATATCAAGGGCCCCAAGAGCATTAGCAGCCGGCGCGCTATCCCCAACTGCCCGAAAGACCTTATGAAAGACCTTGCGAAGCGCGAGGCCGACATGAAGTCCGAATGCGCGAATCTGGGCGTTGAGTTCAGCGACGAACTGTTTGTCCTCGGCTTTCCGGACGGCTCCTTCTTGAAACCGCCCAGGATCAACGACGCTTGGCGGGCCCTGGCAAAGGCCTTGAAGCTCCATGGTGTCTTGAACAAGAACACCGTCACCTTCCACGACCTCAGGCACAGTTTTGCAACGTACGCCGTTTCCAACGGAATCGACCCGAGGACTCTCGCAAGCCTCATGGGGCACTCGAAGGCGTCGATGACACTCGACAGATACGCCAGCGCCGACCCAGTAGCCACCGCATCGGCTATGAGAACTCTTGGACGCTTATATAAAGAGTGATTTGCTTCGTCGCAAGCAAAGAAGTCAACAGTGGCTCGGAGGCCCGGCTTTAACCGGGCCTTTTCTTGTTGCCTCGACCCTTCAACGTCTTTTTTGTCCATAGCGTCCGCCCTGCCCGTACTTTGACGAATGCCGGCAGCGGCGTGTCAGACTGCTGTCTCTTATACACATCTCCGAGCCCACGAGACACTCGCTAATCTCGT
>USBX01000226.1 GCA_900552995.1 uncultured Collinsella sp. | reverse complement strand
CAGCGTCAGATGTGTATAAGAGACAGGCGCCGACCACATCCACGAGCTGTGCGAGCGCGACCATTGCGGTTGTGATGAAGACGAGGACGAGCACGAACACGGACATGGCCACGATCACGGTCATGAGGGCGACTATGAACACCATGATGGTCACGGTCACTCCCATTCCCACGAAGGGACGCCTGTCCTGTCGATTATCCGCAGCGCCATCTCCCACACCGTGCAGGTATCGGTATTCATTTTCCTGGTGACGCTGATTCTGGTTGCCGTGCTCGAGACGTTCGGCGAGTCCGCAATCGAGCAGTTCCTGCGCGGCAACGAGACGCTTGCGGTCCTGGGCTCGGCACTCGTCGGCCTGATCCCCAACTGCTCGGCCAGCGTCGTCATCACGCAACTGTACCTGGAAGGCGCGCTGCAGCTGGCCCCGATGCTCGCCGGCACGCTCATTTCCGCCGGCGTGGGTTATCTGGTGCTGTTCCGCACCAACCGCAGCGCCCGCGAAAATGCCGTGTTCCTGATCATGATGTACGTCATCGGCGCTGGCTGGGGCCTCATCCTCTCCGCCGTTGGCCTTTAAGTAGATTATTGGGACATGTCTTACGATCTACCTCTGTGACCAGGGCATTCCCCGCCGCCAAAACAAATAGGTAGATTTCCGGACATGTCCCAAAAATCTACCTTGGTTAGCGCAGCAGCTCGGTGAGGTTGCGTTTAAAGCGGGCGCGATCTTCGCTGGTAAATGCCGCCGGTCCGCGAGTGCGTCCGCCGGCGCGGCGCATCTTCTTTTCCTCGTGGCGAATAAACAGTTGCATGTCGATGGTCGCCTTGTCGTAGACGCGCCCGCGCACACCGATAGCTGCGGCATCGCGCCCGAGCACCATGCTTGCCAAGCCAATGTCCTGCGTCACGACCACGTCGCCCGCCTGCAGGCGCTCGACAATGGCAAAGTCGGCGCTGTCGGCGCCCACGCTCACGTCGAGCGTCGTGACCCAAAAGCCGCGTCGCGCGTGCTCGGCATCGCGCGGGTCGTCGCGGCGAATGTGCCGTTCCAGGTTTTGCGTGCTGTTGCCGGCGATAACAACGGCGACGCCCGCCCGCCGCGCGCAATCAATCGACTCGCGCGTGACCGGGCAGACGTCGGCATCAATAAAGAGCGTTCGTGGCATCTAGTGCACCAGTTTGCCAAATTGAATAGCGCGAACAATCAACGTTACGCCAAACACGAGCAGCGCGGCGCCGCTAAAGATGACGAGCATCTTGGCCGACCACAGCGGATAGATAAAAACGAACATGCCAGCGATGATTGAGAGTGCGCCGCTCAGGATGGCGAGGGCGCGGTTGGACGAAAGCTCGGACTCCAGAATGGACATGACACCTTCGACAATCCAGCCAAAGCCGGCCACGATAACCACCATCGTGGTGAGCGTCGCGGTCGAGAAGGCCTGGTTGCGCAGGATTATGACGCCGCCCAAGATAATGAGTAGGTTGGAGATGATGCTCGTCACGCGCCAGCCGGTGGGCAGCAGCGGCTCAAAAATGGCAGTGAACAGCCTGATGGCAGCAGTGATTACAAAGTAAAAACCCAGGACAGTCGTCAAAAAGACGAGGGACTTGGCGGGTGCAAAAAGCAGCGCGATACCAGCAATGAGCGCTAAGACGCCCGTGATGGCGTAGATCCAGCGTACGGCCTTGACGGCTTTGCCCGCCATGCTTTTCTCGTCAAATCCAAACTGGCTCGATTTTTGGTCATCGTTCTTAAAGATGCCCATAATGTCTCCTTTCCGTGCGGCGTAAGCCTTGATCGTTACAACCAGTATCGCCTAAAGGCGCTGGCGTATGGGTCGGGGAGGGCGAAACGTAACCCAAAGGCCCCGAATTGTTTCCGTTGTTCCCCACGTCGCGATTTTCTATTCAACAGGTGTAGAACATTGCAGCCCTGTTCGTTATTGCCTACGTTTTAGGTTAGATTTTCCTAAGGACAATTGGCTTGTATTGGGGGTCCCTATGAACGAAACAGTTCCCGCGGCGCCGGTAAGCGCAGAATCGATGGCAAAGCAGGGCCGCGAAAAGCTCGGCTTGGACGCGTTTGATGCGTTGGTTCGTCGCGCCCGCACGTGCCGTCGCTTTGACGAGTCCATGCGCGTGCCGCGCGAGTTTTTGCTCGAGCTGGCGGAACTGGCGCACCTGACCCCGTGTGGTGCCAATGCTCAGCGTCTTCGTTTTCATGTGGTGAGCGGTGCCGAGGATTGCGTGCGTGTATTTGATGAGCTTGCATGGGCCGGCGCGTTTAAGGATTGGCCGGGTCCTGCCGAGGGCGAGCGTCCGACCGGCTATATCGCGATTCTGGCCGAGCGCGCCGTTCCGGGCAAGCCTGCCGCTCCCATTACCGAGGTCGACACGGGCATTGCCGCGCAGACGATGATGCTCGCCGCCCGCAGCGCCACGCCCGAGGTGGCAGCCTGCATGTTCAAGGCCTTTACGCCCCGCGCGATCGATGCCATGGGGCTCAATAACGACAAGTATGAGCTCAAGCTGATCATGGCGTTTGGCGTTCCGGCCGAGACACAGGTGATCGATGCGATCGATTCCAACCCCGACGGCTCCATCAATTATTGGCGCGACGAGGCGCAGGTGCACCACGTACCCAAGCGTCCGCTTGCCGACGTGCTGCTGTAGTTGTGCGTCGTTGCGGTGCAATCCGGCGGCAAAATCGCCACGAAGGCTCCTGTCCCCTTTGTGGTGGTACGA
>USBX01000225.1 GCA_900552995.1 uncultured Collinsella sp. | reverse complement strand
GTGTCTCGTGGGCTCGGAGATGTGTATAAGAGACAGTCGTAGATCATTCTGGTGGTCGGAAAGCTCAAAGTAATGTATCCATTTCGGTAACAGTACTCATATTTGACATTTTTTGACCACAGGGGTCAGCGAAGGCTAAAAACAGAGCGTGAATTTGCTAAAACTGCCGACTCGATGCGCTTTGCGTCACAGTTTTTGAGTGAGGCAATGCGCATCGAGGTCCTTGTGAGCGATCTGATGAGCGACTGTGCGCTTGTTTCTGTGTTTGGTTCGGCTGGTGAATCGGTCTCGAGCAGTAAACGATCGAGTGGAATCTGTCGTGCGTATTCGCGACCGCGCTTTGTGGCGAGCATCCGCTCGTTCACGGAAAAATAACAGCCCGCATTACGCGCGCGGACGAGTTCGTCCGAAGTACCGCTAAACCAGTGGAAGATGATAGCGGGGGAGTCGGGGTTTGGGATGAGTAGTCCATGCGATTCGAGGACGTCCAGTACGGCTCCTGCCGAACGAACGTCGTGAATTGATATCACACGCCCGGTAAGAGGATGTTGCGCGAGAGCCTCGCAGAGCCGGTCAAGTGCCTGTGTTTGCAGCGGCTCGCTTCCGGCAAAGCGCGCAGAAAAGTCGAGTCCCACCTCGCCGATGTAGCGCTCTTGGGCTGCAACTTCGCAAAGCAGATTGACTTCGGCAAAACCACAGTGGCCATCGGCGATCCACCAGGGGTGGAGGCCGACGCCCGCGATAATGTTTGGGTAGCGGCTGGCCCGCTTTTTTGCTGCCGTGAAGTCGCGTGGGTCGACCCCGCAATCAAAGACCACCAGCCCTTTAGCAGCAGTTTCGTCGGCAACAGCATTCGGGTAAGTCATCAAATCAAGATGGCAGTGTGCATCAATTAACCGGGGCTCCATCGCGGCGTACTCCGCTAGTCCAGGCGCTGGCCATCGGCGCGCACGTGCTCGGTGCCGCGCCCACTGATCTGGCGGATAACCTCGCCGGCGATCATCTGGCCCATGATGGGCGGCATAAAGCTGGCGGTTCCCAGCTCGGTGCGCTCGTGGATGTTGGAAGGGTCGCGGGGCTGTGTCTTAACCGATTCCTCGCAGCTAAACAGTACGTGCAGGCTCTTGATGCCGCGTTTCTTGCATTCTTTGCGCATAATGCGGCTCATAGGGTCACGCACCGTATCGAAGATGTCGGCAAAGCGGAGGCACTCGGGATGGAGCTTGTTGGCCCCGCCCATGGAGCTAACCAAACGAATGTCGTGGTCCTGAGCATATTTGGCAATGGTGAGCTTGGCCGAGATGGTGTCGATGGCGTCGACGACGTAGTCGAGCTTGCCGTCCGTCTGCTCCAAAACGCTCGCGAAGAAATCATCGATGTTGTCGCTCAGCAGGTATTCGGTGCGCTTGATGACGGTAGCGGTAGGGTTGATGTCGTGAATCATAGCCTCCATGACGTCGACTTTGCGCTTGCCGACGGTGCTGTGAAAGGCGATGGCCTGGCGATTGATATTGCTGGGCGCGATGATGTCCTTGTCCAGAATGACGAAATGACCGATGCCGCCGCGGGCGAGTGCCTCGCAGCAATTGGAGCCCACGCCACCGCAGCCGAGCACCAGCACTGTGGAGTTGGCGAGCTTATCGAGTGCCTCGCGGCCCATGATAATCTCGAGCTTGGTGTCGCGTGTCTCGTTGGGAGTTGCGGCTGCGGTTTCGGTCATAGACATCCTCCGATGGGGAAGCGAATCGTGTTTTAGCTATCGCCATTATAGGTAATCGCCCATAGGTTGCGATGGCGCTTACTTTGATGTGGTTTGAAGCATTTCGATTAGATAGTTAGACAAACATCTAAATATCGAGTATAGTGTGCGCGTCATGAGGGGTGCTGAGAGGAGGTCTTATGCCGGGAGAGGGTTTTAAGGCGCTGGCCGATCCTACGCGGCGGCGCATTTTGGAACTGCTGCGCGAGGGCAATTGCACGGCGGGGGAGCTTGCCGAGCATTTCGATATCAGTAAGCCGTCGCTGAGCCATCACTTGGCGACGCTTAAAAACGCCGGGTTGGTGACCGACGAGCGCCATGGCCAAAACATCGTATACAGCTTAAACACCACCGTCATGCAGGATTTGATTGGCTGGTTTATGGGCTTTACAAACACGGAAGGTGAAAAGGATGAATAACGAAAACAAGGGCATTCACCCCACGGGGGTATCGTCGCGCGTGTGGATTGTGCTGGTCGCTCTGTGCGTCGCCAATGTCGTAGCGCACCTCATGGTGATGCCGAGCTTGCCTGCGCAGATTCCCACGCACTGGGGCGCGAACGGCGCCGTCGACGGTTGGGGTCCTAGCTGGATGGCCTCCGCGCTCGGCGTGCTGCCTCTGGCGCTCCTCGCAATGTTCTGCGTGGTGCCGCGCATCGACCCCAAAGGTGAGGCATATCGAACCTCGGGCAAGTTCTACCAGGGCTTCGTAATCGCCTTCACCTTGTTCATGTGCGCCATAAGCTGGCTAGGGGAGCTTACGGTCTGGGGCGTGGTGCCAGCGGTCGGTTCGGTCAACGTGCTGATTTCCGGTGCTGTCGGTTTGCTGTTCATCGGCGTAGGCAACTACTTGCCGCGTGTGAAGCAGAACTATACGCTCGGTATCAAGACGCCTTGGGCGCTTGCCGATCCCGAGAACTGGCGCCGTACGCAGCGTTTTGGCGGCGCCTGCTTTATGGTGCTGGGTATTGGCCTGATTGTGATGGGCGTGGCGGGTAG
>USBX01000224.1 GCA_900552995.1 uncultured Collinsella sp. | reverse complement strand
TGTGTATAAGAGACAGGGGCGCGGACCGTGTTGAGGACGCGCGCACCTTTGCGGCGCGTCGCTGCGACCTGAGCTGGTACCGCCGTGTCGAGAGCTACTTTGACCTGCTTGTCGCCGTGGCCGATGTGTGTGCGTTTAGGCAGGCGCACGCGGGCGGGTTCCATCTGGCGCAGCCTCAGCGGGTGTGGGATGCCTACACGTCCGATTGGTATGCCATGGACGCTGCCTATCGCCATATGTGCACCGCGTATTTGCGGGCACGCTCCGTCGAGTGCGATGTGCTCGAGGAGCCTGCCCGAGCCGTAGTGGACTGGGCGGAGAATCTCTACAGTAACTGGTTCTTGGCCGATGCCAATGCCTGCTGGACATCCGCTGCGCAAGGGGAGTGGGCCGATTGCGGCTACATCGAGGGGCCCGAACGGCAGGATGAGTTCTACTGGCATGTACTGCCCGCCTTTGTGGGCTCTGCCAAAACGACGGTCGTTATCGTGAGCGACGCGCTGCGCTATGAGGTGGCCTGCGACGTCGCGGCGCTGCTCGAGCGCGAGCGCGGCGGTAACGTCAAGGTCTCTAGCATGCAGGCGGTCTTTCCCTCCATTACCGAGGTGGGTATGCCTGCGCTGCTGCCGCACCAAGCGCTTAAGCTTGCAGCGGATGGCTCGTTTGTGCTGGCTGACGGCATGCCCACTGCGACGACTCCGCAGCGCGAGGCTGCGCTTACCCACGTTGAGTCCACGGCTCGCGCCTTGCGCTCGAGCGCATACCTCAACATGGCGGGAACCGAGCGCAAGGCGCTGCTCAAAGACTCCAAGCTCGTTTATCTCTACCACAACAAGATCGATGCCACGGGCGAGAAGGCCGCTACGCAGGATGACGTTTTCGATGCCTGCGCGGATACCGTGGAGGAACTTGCCGCGTTGGCGCGCCGCGTGTGCACCGACGCCCCGGGCGCGCGTGTTGTTATAACGGCGGATCACGGCTTTATCTACACACGTCGGGAGCTCAACGAGTGCCAGATGCTCGGCAAGCCAGACCTTCCCTTCCTTGACGCTCCCGTCATGCACGGCAAGCGTCATCTGGTGGTGCCCAACGAGGCCGTGGCTAGGCTTTCGGACGAGGCACGCGGGGTGTTTGTTAATGTTGACATGGGACGTTTGGGTGCCGGCTTTGAGGGGTTTGCCCCGCGCGAGAACGTGCACTTTAAGCGTCCCGGCGGCACTAACAACTACGTTCACGGCGGAATGAGCCTGCAGGAGCTCTGCGTGCCCGTTATCGGATTTTGGCGTGCGCGTTCGGGTTCCAAGGACTTTGTCGATACGCGCGTGGCGACGCTGCGCGTGCTAAGTGAGGGACGCCGAGTGACCAACTCGCTCTTCTCGGTCAACTTGATCCAGGAAGAACCCGCCCAAGGCAAGGTCTTGCCGTGCGAGTATGAGCTGGTGTTTACCGACGCAAGCGGCAACGAGGTGAGCGATACGGTCAAGGCGCATGCCAACAAGACTTCTGCTAACTCGCAGGAGCGCGTGGTGCATGCCAAGTTTGCGCTGCGTGCAGCGGATGGATTCTCGGCCAAGGGTCCGTACTATCTGGTCTGCCGCGAGCGCGAAACGGGCAAGATCGTTTGGCGTGAGACGTACACCATCGCTGTTTCATTTGCCCCCGTTGCTGATTTTGGTTTTTAGGAGTGTGCCCTATGTTTGATAGCCATGACGACGATCTGTGGGAAGTCCCCTCGATTGATGTGAATGTGCCGGTGCAGGCTGCGGTGTCTGCAGAGGAGGCCGTGCCCGCCCCGGAGGCTGAGACTGCCGCAGAGGCCGTGACTGCCGCGCCTGCCCCGGAGCCGACGGTGGCCGTGGTACCCGATGTGGTTGCGGTGCCTGCCGAGGACGAGCCCTCGACCGATGACTATGCTCAGGCCGTGGCCGAGGCTCCCGAGGACGACGGCTACGACATGGATGGGCTGGACGGCAAGCTGCTCGAGCACTTTGGCGGCAAGATCGTGCGCAAGGACCTGACGGCCCTCATGAAGCGTGGCGCCAACGTGCCCACCTTTGTGCTGGAGTACCTGCTGGGCATGTACTGCTCAACCGATGACGAGGATGCCGTGGCAGAGGGCCTGGGGCGCATCCGCAAGATCCTCACCGATAACTACGTGCGTCCCGACGAGTCCGAGCGCATTAAGTCCAAGATTCGCGAGCTGGGCCGCTTTACCATCATCGATAAGGTGACGGCCAAGCTCGACGAGTACAAAGACATCTATGTGGCGTCGTTTGCCAACCTGACCATTGAGCCGTTTGTGATGCCGGCCGAGTACGTGCGCGACTACTCCAAGATTCTGCAGGGCGGCATTTGGTGCATTATGAGCATCGAGTATCGTCATCCCATGGAAGAGGAAGACGAGTTTGGCATGGAGGTCTTTGGCGACGATGCGCCGCGCCGCTCCAAGGCCAAGCGCAAAAAGCGCGGACCCGAGGACTCTCCGTTTAGCGTAGCTTCGCTCACGCCCATCCAGATGCCCAACTTGGACCTGGATGCCATGATCGACGAGCGCCAGTATTTCTCGCGCGACGAGTGGCTCAACATGCTGCTGCGCTCTGCCGGCTACGAGCCCAGCGAGCTTTCGGAGAAGGAGCGCCTGCACTTTATCGAGCGCATGGTGCCGCTGATCGAGCGCAACTACAATCTGTGCGAGCTTGGTCCCCGCGGTACCGGCACTGTCTCTTATACACATCTCCGAGCCCACGAGACACTCGCTAATCTCGT
>USBX01000223.1 GCA_900552995.1 uncultured Collinsella sp. | reverse complement strand
GCAGCAGGCCCTGGCCGACCTGCTCAAGGTTCAGACCGAGGACTTCCTGGCGATGTTCAAGACCATGTCCGGTCGCGATGTGGTCGTCCGCCTGCTCGATCCGCCGCTTCATGAGTTCCTGGATAATCCTCGCGAGCTCGAGGTCGCCATCACCAAGAAGGAGGCCGCCGGCGCTCCCGAGGAGGAGCTCACTGCCCTGCGCGCCCGCCTGCGTCGCATTGACGGCATGGTCGAGTCCAACCCCATGCTGGGCTTGCGCGGCGTGCGCCTGTCCGTCGTCTTTAGCGATCTGCCTCTCATGCAGGTTCGCGCCGTCGCCACGGCTGCTGCCCGCCTTATCAAGGAGGGCGTCGACCCGCGCCCCGAGATCATGGTTCCGCTCGTCTCCATCACGGCCGAGCATGTTCAGACCCGCGAGGTCATTGAGCGCGTAATCGCCGAGGTTTCCGCTGAAGAGGGCGTTGAGCTCAACATTCCCGTGGGCACGATGCTCGAGCTGCCGCGCGCCTGCATGGTCGCTGACGAGATCGCCCATCACGCAGACTTCTTCTGCTTTGGCACCAACGACCTCACCCAGACGACCTTTGGCTTCTCGCGCGACGACGCCGAGGCCAAGTTCATCCCGCTGTACCTGCACAAGAAGATCCTGAAGGACAACCCCTTCGAGACCATCGATACGGCGGTGCTGGAGCTCGTGCGCATGGCTGTCGAAAAGGGTCGCGCCACCAACCCTGGCATGCACTTTGGCGTGTGCGGCGAGCACGGCGGCGACCCCAAGTCCATCAAGGGCCTGTTTAACGTGGCCGATGTGGACTATGTGTCCTGCTCGCCCTACCGCGTGCCCCTCGCGCGCCTAGCTGCCGCTCAGGCCAAGCTCGAGGCCAAGCGCAACGCCTAGCCCCCCTTGCGCATCGACGCCTAGCGTAGCCCCCCTTCATGCCGCCCGTCTCATTCGTGAGACGGGCGGTTATCATGTGCGGGTTTTGTCTTTTTGTCTGCGTAAAAAATTGTTCTTGCAGTGCAAACCCGCGCGTGTATACTCGAATACGTTTGTTCAACTACGTGCCGGCCAAGGTGGTACGGCACCTCTAGAAGAGTAAGGAATTGCACATGGATTACATCCGCGCAATCGAGCGTCAGCAGATCCGCGAGGACATTCCTCAGGTTCGCGTCGCCGACAACGTCAAGGTTCACTACCGCATTAAGGAAGGCGACCGCGAGCGTATTCAGGTCTTCCAGGGCGACGTCATCCGCATGGCCGGCGCCGGTGCCCGCGAGACCTTCACCGTCCGCAAGATGTCCTTCGGTGTCGGTGTTGAGCGTACCTTCCCGCTTCACAGCCCCAAGATCGCCAAGCTCGAGGTCGTTCGTCATGGTCGCGTCCGTCGCGCCAAGCTGTACTACCTCCGCGACAAGGTGGGCAAGGCTGCTCGCATCCCCGAGAAGCGCTAAGAAGATCGCAGCGTCTGTCCACTCGTTTGGACACAAGGGTCACCTTCGGGTGGCCCTTCTTTTTATCTGATTTGCATGCAAGGAGGGCCTGGTATGGCCAACATGACGAGCTCGGTTTCGGCATCGCAGGTTGCCGGTGAGTTGGCGAGCGCTACGTTTGAGGAGATTCCCGCCCTCGTGGAGCATTATCGCGAGGACCCACGCCAGCAGGTGATCAAGGCTTGTGAACGCGCCCTCAAACGCCATGCCAAAGAGCTTGCCGAGCGCGAGCGCGTCAATGACATGTACGAGCTTATGCATGAGCTTGGTGGCGATGGGGTGGTCGTTGGTGTCGACGAGGTGGGTCGCGGATCGGTGGCCGGCCCTTTGACGGTATGCGCCGTCTGTCTTCCTATGGAGCCGCGCGTCTGGGGTATCAACGATTCCAAAAAGCTCACGCCCGCGCGCCGCGAGTTGCTCTCAGTGAAGATTGCCGAGGTGGCGACGGCGATCGGTTTTTGCCATATCGCGCCGAAGGATATCGATGAAATGGGCATGGCCCGTGCTATCCGTACTGCCGTTGCGGGCGCCGTGGCCGATACGGGGCTCGAGCCCGATTGCGTGCTTATGGACGGTAACCCCTTGGGCGCCGTTCCTAACGAGCGCGATGTGGTGAAGGGCGATGCCAAAATCGCCTGCATCGCCGCGGCGTCCATCATGGCCAAGGTCACGCGTGACGAGATGATGGTCGAGTACGACGCCGAGTATCCCGAGTACCATCTGGCCGAGTCGAAGGGCTATGCAAGCCCCGAGCATATCGAGGCCATTCGCAAACATGGACTTTGTCCACTGCACCGCGTGAGCTTTTGCGGAAACTTTCTGCAGACTGAGCGCCTTTTCTAGGTCAATTGTGGAGACAGGGACCTCTGGGGTTTTATAAACTTGCTGGTAACGGGCCGTATGCAACACCATTGCTGCGTACGGCCCGTTTTTTGACGGCATTTGGTCAGCTTTTGGTTTGCTTCCGGTACTTACCCGCACGAAAGGTGCCCTCATCATCGGGGCAATGCAGCGTGCGGGAAAGGAGACCCCATGAGTGCCGCAAGCAAAAAGAGCAAGACGCAGCAGCTCAAGGAGCGTTGGGAAAACGGCGAGCTCGACTGCGGGGCGATGACGCCTGAGTTTATCAAGGGGCTCAGTCCCCGCGAGCTGGGCATGCTGGGCGAGCTGATCACCATCGACTACTTTAACGAGCGCGGCTACACCTTGCTGGAGCAGGGTTATCGTTGCTCCGAGGGCGAGGCCGATCTGGTGCTGTCTCTTATACACATCTGACGCTGCC
>USBX01000222.1 GCA_900552995.1 uncultured Collinsella sp. | reverse complement strand
GTGGCTGGAGCCCGTGGACGACGAGGGATACCTTAAAGCGACTAGCAGGGAGGTTTAAGCACCGTCGCCCGTCCGCGGCGCCGAGAGCAGCGTGCTCAAATCTGCCTGAATCGCCTCTGCCTTGCTTCCGAGCTGCAGCGGAGCCGAGCCGTTCGAGATGTTGACGCTCAACAGGTGCGCATCCGGCAGCTTCGCGGTCATGCTCCAGAACGGGAGCGTGATGATGCCGGGGGTCATCTCGCCCACGCCGAGCTCCAGCAACAGCACGCGGCGATCGCTGCGCTCGCGCACGAAGCGCTCGTATCGTCCGAGGCTCTCGCGCCAGGCCGCACCCTGCAGAAACGTGTCGTCGCGCACCCACGGCACAAGCTGCCAGCCGCAGTGCGGGCATCGGGGGACATCCTCGCTGAGGACCTCGAACCCCGCCATGCCCGCGAGCATGCGCTCGACGTAGGGGCTCGCGTCGAAGAGCTCGTCGCAGCATGGCTGCTTGCACTGAAGGTGCGCGAAGCTTCCCTGATAGTTGCAGATCCTCTCGGTGGGAAACGTCTTCTCGGCCTGGGTGTCCACATTGGTGCTCAGGATGAAGTAGTCCTTATGGCCGATGAGGGACCGTAGGTCGAGATAGGGCTGCGAGGTCGGCTCGCGCAGCATGAAGTCGATGTATCGCGCATAGTATGCCCATCGCTGCTCGAGGCTGGGGTAGAGGTGGTAGAAGCCGTCGAAAAGGCTCTTGAAGCCAAAGGCTTGCTGCCAGTCCGTCATTCCGGCGCGCGCCATGCCTGCGCGGTTGTAATGGTTGAACCCGGCGGCGCTTGACATGCCCGAGCCGATGCCGACGATGATGGCGTCGGCATCGTCGATAAGGCTTCGAAGCCTATACGCTTCCCTCTCTAGAGACGGCATTGGGCAATCTCCTCGAAAGCCGGGGCCATATCGCCGTCAACGAGAATCGTCTCGCACGATGCATCGGGCGCCATAGCCTGGCTGTAGTTGAACACGATGTAGGTGGCGTGCTCGCAGACGTTCGCGATCTGGGCGAGCATGTGCTTTATGATGCCGTTGCGCAGTCCCACGCCAAGTTCGAGGATGGCGACCCTGCCGTTGCGATGGGCTTGCACAAGGCGCTCGAGCTCCTCGAGCTGGGCCGTGGCGAGGGCGTCTGGATGGGCGAGACGCCGCTCGTCGATCGACGTGCGTATGCCCCCCTCCGTCTCGAGCACGCGGTTCTCGTCGAACCCGGCGCGCGCGAAGTGCCCGTCGATGTTGCATGTGACCACGAAGGTGTCGGCGTGCTCCGTAAGACGCCGCAGCCCGTTCATGAGCGAGCCGGGCTCATATTCGAGATACTCCTTTTGATGGAACCGCTCGGCCCATCGGCGTCGCACGCTGGCATCCGGGGAAGCGAGCCCCTGCAGTATGCAGCCGATGCCGTCTGCCTGGGCGAGGTCCCCGTACGCCTCTTGGAAATGAGCATCGGCGCAGAAAAGGTTGAGCCCCTCCGCCATGTCGAGTCCGTTGCTAGCGCCGATGATGACAAGATCCGCTTCGGCTAGCGCCCTGCCTATGCGAACTGCTTTCGCCGTCTCCATGCGCTACCTCCCCAGCGTCTTGCGCACGTCGGCAAGCACGTCGGCGATGTCGGCGCGAACGGCGAGCCCCCGATCCTCGATCGCGCGGGGGAGAAACTGCGTCTTGTTGTTTACGGCGATGTAGCTGGCCTGCGGTAACTGCGCCGTGAGGGCCCAGAACGGCTCCTGGATAAACGCGGGCGTCATGCGGCCCACACCCAGCTCGAGGAAGAGGATCCTCTGCCGTGCGTGCGCGTCGAGCCATTCGGACACCTTGCGGTACTGCTCCTCGTAGAGTTCGCCCTGCAGGAAGTTGCCGTAGCCGCGAACCCAGGGGAACGCCTCTGCCCCGCAGTGCGGGCAGCGCGGCACGAGCTCTGTCGGAACCTCAAGGCCGTCTCCCATGGCCTCTACCATGTTGGAGACCGGCTCGACCGCATCCCACACCGCGTCGGTGCAACAGCGGGAGCACTGAAAGAAGCGGTGGTCGCCTTGGATCTCTGCCACTTTCTCCCAGGGATAGAGCTTCACAAACTGCGTGTCCTGGTTGGTGGTGAGCACGAAGAAATCCTTCTCGGCGAGAATGGCGTCGAGGTCCCTGTAGGGCTTGCGCAGCGGGGCGTTGAGCGTGGTGTCGAGGAAGGTGGCGAGGTATCCCCAGCGCGCCTCGGCGGTGGGCCAGCGGTAGAACGACCCCTCGAAAGCGCCCTTGAAACCGTAGCGCTCGGCGAATTTGCCGAAATGCTTGCGATAGGTCGCGTTGTCCTCGTAGTAGAAGTCGCCGCCGCCCGCCGCGGAGAGCCCGGAGGCCCCGCCCACCAGCACGCAATCGGCTTCTTCGATCATACGGGCGAAGTCCTCGATTTGCTGGTCGTAGGGCTCGGGCTCGCGGTCACTCAGCTCATAGGGCGTGCTGCCGCTGCGGTAGGCGGCATGAAGGGAAAACGATCGGTTGGTGAGCTCGATAACGAGCTGCTCGTACAGGGTCACTGGATACCTTCTTTCAGCTATTATAAACAGGTGTCTATAAAAAGTATCCATGTCGATTTGCTTAAGAGCAATGAACAGCTTCGGCCTGCTGTCGATAAACGAGCGTTTGCCGGGCATTGTCGAGCGTTGCAATTGGAGGGGTAATGGAAGCGGGGAAGATCGATCGTCGCCGACGCTATACACTCTCGGTCATACGGGAGGCGTTCTTCGCGCTGCTGGCCGAGGTCGGCTTCGCGAAGATG
>USBX01000221.1 GCA_900552995.1 uncultured Collinsella sp. | reverse complement strand
TAGCGAGTGTCTCATGGGCTCGGAGATGTGTATAAGAGACAGCGGCGGGTTGCCTAACCCATGTAGCGCTCGCGGTAGGTGTTGCGCTTGGGCGCGGAGCCGTGGCTACCGTGGTGACGCGTGCGACTCGCGGTGTTGGTCGCCGGCGCGGCGCTGCGCTTGGAGCTGGCCTGCTTGGGCGGGATACCGCCGTCTTTGAGGATCTGCACCTCGCGGTCGGTGAGCTCGCGCCACGAGCCCTTGGCCACATCCTTGAGCTCCAGGCCGGCAAAGTTGCAGCGGTGCAGGCGGATCACCGGGTGGTGAATCTTGCTCAGCATGCGCTTGACCTGGTTCTTGCGGCCTTCGCGGATGATGACCTCCACGGCGGTGGTGCCGGGCTTAACGCCTTGCGGAGCTACGGCCTCGGCCTCGCGCGCGTTAATGACGCGGCAGATCGCCGGCTGGCACAGGCCGTCATCGAGCTCGATGCCGCGGCGGAGTGGTTCTAAGTCGCGATCGGTCAGGTTGCCGTCCACGAGCGCCTGGTAGGTCTTGTAAACATGCTTGCTGGGGTGCAGCAGATCCTGCGACAGGTCGCCGTCGGTGGTAAAGAGCAAAAGGCCCGTGGTGTCGCGGTCCAGGCGGCCCACAGGGAACAGGCCCGGAAAGCGGTCGCGCGGGACCAGGTCGGCCACGCAAGGGCGCTCCTGCGGATCGCTCATGGTGGTGAGGTAGCCGGTCGGCTTGTAGAGCATCAGGTACACGGAGCCCTGGTTGAGCTTGACGGGCATGCCGTCGACCTCGATATGGTCGTGGTCGACGTCGACCTTGGTGCCCAGTTCGGTCGCGATCTGGCCGTTGACGGTCACGCGGCCGGCGGTCATCAGGTCCTCCGAGCCGCGGCGGCTCGCCACGCCCGCGCGCGCCAAAAAACGCTGCAGGCGCATGGTGTGCGGGTAGACGGGCTGAGCGTCGGTTGCGGGTACTGAATTGCCCATGGCGCGCGTCTCCCCTACTTCGTTAGTCCTCGTCATGCAAATCCTCCGAGGTCTCGTCGACGACCAGGGTCTCCAAGTCCTCGACTGCCTCAACATCTTCAACATCGGTATCGAGCAGTTCGCGCTCTTCGTCCAGGTCATCGGCCTGCTCCTCGAGCGTGGACTGAATGCTACGACCGCTCAGGCGCTCGCGGATAAACCGGCGCGACTGCTCGTCGGGGGCAAACTGCTCCAGATCGGGCAGGTCGCGGGTGGAGCGCAGACCGAACTTTTCCAAGAAGGCGTTGGTCGTGCCGTAGATGATGGCCTGACCGCGCTCGGGGTCGCGGCCGAGCTCGCGCACCAGGCCCTTGTCCACGAGCGACGCAATGACGCCGTCGGAGTTGACGCCGCGGATGCCCTTGACCACCTCGCGCGTGACTGGCTGGTGGTAGGCGATAACGGCCAAGGTCTCGAGCGCCGCCTGCGACAGCTTTTGCGTATCCCAGCTCAGCACATAGGCCTCTACCACATCGTGGTAGGCGGGGTGCGTAAACAAGCGCCAACCACCGGCGACCTCGCGCAGCTGAAAACCGCGGTTAGCCTCCTCGTACTCAACTTTGAGCTCGGCGAGCAGCGATGCGCACTCGCCCGGGGCGATATCCAGTGCACTTGCCAGCGCGGGCGCACTCACGGGGTCGCTCGACACCAGCAGCAGCGCCTCCAAGGCGCCTTTGAGGCTGTTTGCCTCCAGCGTGGAAAGGGTTGACATGGTTGCCGCTCCTATTCGGTGAGCTCGGGGCCCTCGCCGGGCACGTATGCCTCGGCGCCCTCGACGCGATTGATTTGAATGGTTCCAAAGATTTCGTCCTGGCTCAGGGTAAGCGAGCCGCGCTTGGCGAGCTCGAGCATGGCCAGGAAGGTGACGACAAGCTGTTCGGTGGTGGCATCGCCGTCCAACAGCTCGCGGAAGGTGCAGGTTTGGTGAGCCATGGTAAAGCGATCGACCGAGGCCACCGTCAGGTCGAGCGGCACGCGATGCGGTGCCACGTGCTCGGCTTCCAGCAGGAAAGTCTGGCGCTTGCCGTCCAGGTCGGCGCAGATGACGGCGAGGCCGCGCAGGGTAATGCCGGCCAGGTAGTCGGGCATAAGGCCAAGGAATTCGGGGTCGGGGCCGGCCACGCGCGGATGCATGCGGCTCTCGGCCTGCATCCGCGCGCCAAGGGCTGCCGCCGCGCCTTTAAACTGCTTGTAGGCAATCAGGCGCTGGATCAGGACTTCGCGCAGGGCGTCGCCGTCGAGCGCACTGAGTTCCTCGAGGTCTTCGTCGTCCTCGTCACCGTCGCCTGTCTTGCGCGGGGCCTCCTGGGGTACCAGCGAGGCTGCCTTAATGTCCAAAAGAGTTGCCGCGACCAGCAAAAAGTCGCTCGCCACGTCCAGGTCCAGCGCCTCGATACGCTCGGCCTCGGCCAGGTATTGCTCGGCCACCTCGCTGATCGAGATGGCGCCGATATCAACTTTTTGGCGGGTTACCAGCTGCAGCAGCAGGTCGAACGGTCCGCTGTAGACCTGCGTCGACACGCGATACGACATCTTCGACCTCCTTTGACGGCGCCTTCGCGGCGCGGTTTGGGTGCATGTTGCGACCGTTTTGCACGGTCGACCTGTAAGTTTACCTTAGATGCCGGCGATTGCGAAGTTGAGCAGCCACTCGGCCAACGGATACACGGTAACGTCGAAATAGCGGCCGATCACGTCGATGCCAGTCCACATGGGCAGCAGATACAGCACAATGATGAGTATGGGCATCTGTCTCTTATACACATCTGACGCTGCCGACGATAAGGCTC
>USBX01000220.1 GCA_900552995.1 uncultured Collinsella sp. | reverse complement strand
GATCTACACGAGCCTTATCGTCGGCAGCGTCAGATGTGTATAAGAGACAGTCACTTACCCAAAGCGTGTCGTAGCCTGCCGCGGCAAACTGCCCCAGGGCGTAGTCGCGCAGTGGCTTGCTATCGGTGCGCAGCGTGACGGTGGCGCCGGCCGTAAGGAGCGGGCGGTAGAGCATCAGATGGTCGACATGGACGAGTCGTTTTTTGGCGTACTTGGCCTTGGGCTGCGGCGTGGGGAAGTTGATGGTGATGGCATCGAGCTCGCCTGTGTCAAACAGCTGCGGCAGCGATGCGGCGCCTCGGGGCAGGACGAGTGCGTTGGTCAGTTCCTGTTCGCAGATTTTCTGTGCGGCATAGGCGATGCAGATGGGCTCCTGGTCCATGCCGATAAAGAGCGTGTTTGGCTCGTGGGCCGCGCGCTCTACAAGGTACGTTCCCTTGCCACAACCAAGATCCAGGTGAAGGTGTTCGAAAGGCTTGCTGCCTGCGGGCGCACAGGCCTTGCGCCAATCTCCGACATAGGCCTCGGGGTTCGTCTCAATCGCATCGGCGTAGCGCTCCAGGCGCTCCTCGAGTACAAAGTTCTTAGGCGTGCGAACGTGGACGGCTCCCATGAGGCTCCTTGATCATAAATGCGAAACGCATGGCTGCGCGTTTCGGTGATGCGTTGGAAGAAGGTGGGCATAGTTTGCCCGAAAGATGCGGCTCGGCTCGGCGGCGCGTCGTCGGTGCCTACAGACGCTTGAGAATCACATAGCGGTTGAGCTCGCCGCTGCGACCGTCGGCATGGAAGCGCTCAAGCTCGCGCACGGGGACCTCGCCGCTTTTGTAGAACGTACGGACGCCGCGCACCAGGTCGGTGATCTGCTGATCGTCAAAGTGATGACAATAGCGGTAAGCGTGGCGGTCGTTTTGCCAGCCAATGAGGTGGTCGCCGGCTTCAAACTGCGCGGAATCGTAACCCTCAAACGGCGGGGTGAGCTCGGCGCGAGCTTCGGCTCGAACGGCCTTGCGCGCCATGCGCTCGTCGTTCATAAACTCCCAAAAGCTGATGGCGATGATGCCGCCCGGGCGCGTCTGGCGCACCAAGGCGTCGAGCACGCGTACGCGGTACTCGCACGACGGCACGTGGTGCATAAAGCCAAAACAGACCGAGATATCGGCGAGCGGGGCGTCGAAAAGCACGTCGGGTGTCTCGGCGGGGTTGAGCTTCATGAGGGCGTCGAGCACGTCGAGCTCCTGGAAGTGCAGGTTGGGAATGCGCAGGGCGTGGCCATGTGCATCGATAGCCAAATCTTGACACGAGTCGACACCATAGAACTCAAACGGGCAGCTGGCATCTGCCGAGGGGTTTGTGCCGTCGATGCCCTTGGCAGCAAGTGCGCCGCCGGCGGCAAAGTTCTCGAATCGCATATTGCCGCAGGCAAGATCGAAGACGCGGACGGGATGCTCGATCGTGGCCGCATCGAGCTGTTCGAGCGCGATGTCCATGGTGCGCACCCAGCCGGGCCACGGGGCCTGACGCGTATCGGAAAAGGAGGCGGAGTGCTCGCGATAGAACGTATTGTTGAGCTGGATGAGCGATGAGGCGAAATCGCGGATCACGGCGCGGAACTCCCTCCGTTGGCGGTGCGGAATAAATAGTACGACCATACTACCGTTAACGCCGCAACGGGGACAACCAAGCTACGGGTCATTGCTTTGTTTGGACACATTTCCGCAGCTCATATGCACCCGCAACCGCCGGTTGTCAAAAATCTCACTAGAATAGGTGGCATGTTTTTGGCGGTGGCGGATAGATTTTTAACTGTGCAAGGCGCCTTAAGAACAAAAACGGTCCGGCGGCACGGCTGGCATCACATAGGAGGAACCATGAATGTAGAAACTGCGCAGCGGCTCGCCGACCTTCGTCGCAGCAAGGGTTTTAGCCAAGAAGGGCTGGCGCGAAAGCTGGGGCTGTCGCGCCAGGCGGTCAGTAAATGGGAGCGCGCGGAGAGCTCGCCCGATACCGAGAACCTGATCTCGCTCGCTAAGCTCTATGGCGTGAGCCTGGACGAGCTGCTCAATCCGAGCGATGAGATTGAGGACGATATCGAGTTTGAGAACGAGGACCGCGCCCGTCAGCGCGAAGCCGAGGCGGCAGAGCGTGCCCGCACCCACGAGGCGGCGGCACGCGCTACCGAGGCGGCAACGCAGGCAAGTGATGCTGCGGCCAAGGCGGCGCAAGCGGCAAGCTGGAGTGCGCAGGCCGCCAATGCCGCTACGGCGCAGGTGACGAGTGGCGGCGCAGCTGGCTCGACTCCGGTGAAAGGTCCGTTCCAGTCGTTTCCGTATTGGGCCGTGTGCTGGCTGCTGTTCTTTTTGCTGATGTTCCTTTTTGGTGGCTCCTTTGCCGCGCTGATCTTCTTTACAATCCCCATCTATCACTGGGTGGCGCGTGCGCTCGATGGCGATTGGGCACGCGGGGATATTCAGGTTGGTCCGGCGCCGGAGGCGGCTAAGGCTCAGGATGTTTCCGCTGCGGTTGATACTGACGTTGCTTCCTCGACCGCCGCTGAGCCGAGCGCCAAAGAAGGTGATGAATGATGAAGCTCTCGCATGAGTCCAAGGTCCGCCTGGGCGTCGGTATCGGAGCGTTCGTGCTCATCATCGGGCTTATCTTTGGCACTTCGCGGATATTGTTTCATTTTGATGGCCCGTGGGATCTCGGCGATATTGCATCCGGTTTGTCCGGTATGGACGATGTGGTTGACGGGGACGATTCTTTGGATGGCGGTAACTATTCCTGTCTCTTATACACATCTGACGCT
>USBX01000219.1 GCA_900552995.1 uncultured Collinsella sp. | reverse complement strand
AAAAGGAGCTAACGGTAAACGGCGCGTCAATCTGGAAGGCGCGCTCCAGGCGGCCGATATCGATACCGAGCTCCAACGTAGAGGTGGTGACGGTTGTCTGCGTCTGCTCCTCGTCGCGCATGAGCTCCTCGGCCGTCTCGCGCAGCGATGCCGAAAGATTGCCGTGATGGATGAGAAAGCGGTCGGGCTCGTGCCGGCTCTCGCAGTAGCTGCGCAGCATGGAGCACACGGCCTCTGCCTCCTCGCGCGAATTGGCAAAGACCAGGCACTTGCGGCCGCGCGTATGCTCAAAGATATAGCCCATACCGGGGTCGGCGTTGTCGGGCGCCGTGTCGGTGGGGTTGAGAAGCGCCTGCTCGGTCGCTCGTGGGATGTCGACTTCTCCCTCGGGGGCCGAGGAAGTGCGATGGTCTTTGGGAGCGGCCTTGCCCCGCGCCTGCTCGCGACGTTGACGGCGTTCTTCCTGTGTAAGCTGTCCGCTGTGGCACATGTCTTGTCCGGATGCGGGCAGCGCCGCGGGCGCCGCCGTCTCAATACGCTCGCAAGCAAGCACCTCGGCTTCTTGCGGACCTGTGCCTACGAATCCTCGTTGCTGAGCCTGGGGGCCCGAGTTGTAGAAGTGCTCCATGGAGATGCGCCACACGCGGCGCGGTTCCTCAAAGCGGGGGATAACGCAGTCGCGCCCCGTTCCCTGCGAGAGAAAGGCGCCCGTGCGCTCGGGGTCGCCGATGGTGGCCGAAAGGCCAATGCGGCGGGGCTGTACGCCTGCCATGCGCGAGAGGCGCTCGATAAGACAGAGCGTCTGCCCGCCACGGTCGCCGCGCATGAGCGAATGAACCTCGTCGATAACCACATAGCGCAGGTCGCAAAACATACGAGGGATTGCCATGTGCTTATGGATCAGGAGCGCCTCGAGCGATTCGGGCGTAATCTGTAGGATGCCACTTGGCTTTTTGATGAGTTTGGCCTTGTGTGATTGTGAGACATCGCCATGCCAGTGCCAGACGGGGATATCGGCTTCTTCGCACAGGTCGTTGAGGCGGACGAATTGGTCGTTGATGAGCGCCTTGAGGGGGCCAATGTAGAGGGCGCCCACGCTTGCGGGCGGGTTCTCCCAAAACTCGGTCAGGATGGGGAAGAAGGCTGCCTCGGTTTTGCCGGAACCCGTTGATGCCGTCAGGAGCACATTGTCCTGCGTGTTAAAGATAGCATCTGCCGCCGCAACCTGGATAGAGCGCAAGCTCTCCCAATCGTGGGAGTAGATGAAGTCTTGGATAAACGGGGCGTAGCGGTCAAAGGCGTTCACGGGGCCTCCTCTCAAATAAGAACCTCTCAACGCGGCGGGCAACGGTTTGCTGTGCTGCTGCCTCAACGTTTGCCCAGATAAAACCTGCCAAAATAAATCTGTCCCTTTTGGCAGGTTAGATGGTGAACTCGGCGAAGTTGCGCACGTCGGATGATGCGGGCGATTCGCTGGCTGGCGCGAGTGTGTCGCCGCCGACGCTTTGCAGGAGCTCGGCCACGTTGGCGTCGGGGTTCTGGCACAGGATATCGAGCAGTTCGATAAAGTCGCGAATGACCTCGCGCGGCGTCAGGTGCGTATCGGCTCCCACGCGGCCGAACTCAATCTTGAGAAAGTCCACCAAGTCGTTCTCGGTAAGCGTGGGCGTCCAGCCAAAGTAGCCGGCGTGAATTTGCATGAGTTTTTCGATTAGCACCAGCAACTCCTCATAGGTGAGTGGCTGCAGGCGGATGATGGGCGCGAGCATGTCCTTAAGGTCCTCGCGCGCAAAGCGGCCCTGAGCGAGTCGGCTGCGCAGGGCCTCGTAGGAGAACACGCCGCGGCGGCGGTCTTCGATGGAGGTTGGCGTGCCGCCCATGATCATGCCCAGGTACTGCGCCTTGCCCTGGAGCGTGTCGTTGTACATAGTCAGGATCTTCTCGTAGTTGTATTGGCGCGTGATGGCGTTGGGAATCTTATACAGATTCACGAGCTCGTCGATGAGCACCAGCATGCCCTTGTAGCCACTGCAAACCAAAAAGCGCGCAATGAGCTTAACGTAGTCGTACCAATCGTCGTCGCTGATGATGGTCGAGGAGCCCAGCTCGGCGCGTGCCTCGCTCTTGGTGCGGTATTCGCCGCGAATCCATTTGGTCACGCGGCTCATGGTCTCTTCGTCGCCCTCGGATACGGCCGCGCGGTAGCGGCGGAGCATGCGGGTGAAGTCGAAGCCGTGGACCATCTCCTCGAGCGGGGCCAGTTGGGCATTGGCGACCGACTCGTCGACGTCGGCACACGAGGCGACCCAGCGATCCAGGATAAGGTTGAGCGCACCGCCCTCGGGGCGCGTTTTAGTCGATATGTTGCGGATGAGCTCACGGTAGGTGGCAAGGCCCTGTCCCTGGCCGCCCTGCAGGCGGCGCTCAGGGGATAGGTCGGCATCGGCCACGACGAATCCCTCACCCATGGCGTGCGTGCGGATGGTCTGGAGCAAAAAGCTCTTGCCGGCGCCGTAACGACCGACCAGAAAGCGGAAGCTCGCGCCACCGTCGGCGATGAGACTCAGATCGGTGAGCAGGGCGCGGATCTCGACCTCGCGTCCTACGGTGATATAGGGAAGGCCGATGCGCGGGACCACGCCGCCCTTGAGCGAGTTAAGGATAACGGCGGCGACGCGTTTGGGTACACGGGGCGCTGCGGATGCGGTATCACTCATGGTCTAGGTATCCTCTCACGTCTGCTTCGTAGTCCTCGATAATCTTCGGCCCTGTCTCTTATACACATCTCCGAGCCCACGAGACACTCGCTAATCTCGT
>USBX01000218.1 GCA_900552995.1 uncultured Collinsella sp. | reverse complement strand
TCTACACGAGCCTTATCGTCGGCAGCGTCAGATGTGTATAAGAGACAGAGATGGAGTTGATCATGAGGTCGAGCAGTTTTTTGCTCTCGGTCTTAAATTGACGCATGTGCAGTCCTTTCGCGCTACCCCCGTCCGCAAAAACGGCCCGGTTGCCCGAGCCGCATTGCAGACCTGCTATGTTCAGACTTAGATTTTATAACCCATTAGCGCGCATATATACATACGGAATCGAAAAACTGTATGTCCAAACGCTCTGATGCGCCAATTGCCAAGGAGTGTCCCCGACTGCCGGCAGGAAAGGAACGTCCCTATCTGCCATCTACGCGCTTGGCCATCCAAACATGGGGCTGGCCCTCGTCTTCGTAGTCCACCGGGGCAATCTGCGTGTAACCCGCCTTGGCATAGAGTGGTAGCACGTATTCCTGCGCGTGCAGCTTAATGAGCTTGGCGCCGGCATCACGCGCGGCGGTATCACTGGCCTCGACAATCTTGCTCGCCAAACCACGACGACGCATAGCCGGCAGCACGGCCACGCGCCCCATAATGTAGGTCTCCCCCGCCGCGACGCCTTCGTCCAAGTCGCACGCCGGCGACACCGGGGCTTCCGCATCAGTCGCGCGCTCAAGCTCTTCGGGAAACACGCGCGAGCAACCGGCAAGCTCGCCGTCTACATAGAGCGTCACATGAATGCAGTTCGGGTCCTCGTCGATAGCGTCGAACTCATTCTCGTAGCCCTGCTCGTCCATAAAAACGACGCGGCGCACCAACGCCGCGTCATCAAAGCATCCCGTCTTAAGTTGGATATCCATGGCTGCCCTTTCATTCAATGCGAACGTTAGGGACAGATTTTAGCGAAAGTGAGCTCCGCGCACGCTAAACTTCGCGCGAGCCTTCGCCAGGCAGTCGTAATGACCCACGTTATGGGCATCGCTCGCGATGAAGCTGTACAGGTTCTGATCGAACAGGCGCTGTGCCGGCTTTTTCTCGCGACCAAAGCGACCGCCGGCAATAAAGTCCGCCGAAGCCTGCAGCTTGCAGCCCATATCGACCAGGCGCTCCGCCACGCTTACATCCTTTTGAACCGCACGATAGCGCTCAGGATGAGCGATGATCACCTGGTAGCCACGGCACTGCAAATCGTAAATCGTGTTCTCGTACTCTCTAAACGCATACGCATCGGCATGCGTCGAAAGCTCGAGCAGAAACTCGTTGGTCCCATCGAAATGCAAGTGATCCGCGGCATCGATACCAAGCTCAACGAGCTTTCGATGGTTGACCTCGAAGCCCATCTGGAGCGGAAAACCGTCAGCGTTATCGCGCAGCAGCTCAAAGGCATCCCACATCTTGTCGTAGTCAAAATAGGGATCACGGCAGTGAGGAGTGCAAACGATTCTGGTTACACCGGCCCGCTTGGCAGCCTCGAGCATCGCCAAGCTCTCATCGAGATCGGCGGCGCCGTCGTCTACACCCGGCAAGATATGGCAATGAATGTCACGCATAGGTCAGCCTTAATCAACTAAACGTTTGCTCGGTTGGTGAAGATGCCCTTTTTGGAAGTCCCCTGATCGTCGGAGCCCTTCTTAACCTTCTTACCGTCCTTGGTGTAGTAGGAGTAGTAGTACTCGCTGGTCTCGGTCTCGCAGTAGTTCATGACGGTACCGATGAGCTTGACCTTCTCGGACTTCTTAAGCTGGCCGATAGCGTTGAGTGCCTCCTCGCGCTTGGTGAAGTCCTCGCGCACCACGAACAGCGTGCCGTCGGTCAGGCTAGCAATCTCGGCAGCATCGATGAAGGTGCCGACCGGGGGAGCATCAAAGATGACGTACTGAAACTTGGCGGACAGTGCCTTTACCAGCTTGGCAAAGCGGTGAGAGACGATGATGTCAGCAGGATTGGGAATGTGCGGCTCGGCATCGAGGAAGTAGAAGTTCTTCTGACCCGTCTCGACAATTGCCTGGTCAATGGAGATCTGCTCGGAAAGGACCGCATAGAGTCCGCCGCGCGAACGAACGCCGAGCATATCGGAAAGGGACCTGCGGCGCATATCGGCCTCGACCAGGAGCACGGACTTGCCGCTCGTGGCGATAGCCTGGGCAAGGTTGATGGAAACCGTAGACTTGCCCTCGTTGGGAATCGAGGACGTGACGGTAATGGTGCGAATGGGGTCGTCCACGCTCGCAAAGCGGATGTTGGCCAGAAGGGTCTTGGCGGCATTCTGTACAACGAGCTTATCGGTGTTCTTTGCCTTAGCCATGCCTATTTACCACCTTTCATAGCCGGAATTCGGCCAACAACGGGAATGCCCAGGAGCTCTTCCGCCTCTTCGGCACCGCGGATGCGGGTATTGAGCATGTCTGCCAAAACGACATAGGCGACTGCGATAAAGATACCGGCGAGGAACGCGACGGCAATATACAGCGTGCGCTTGGGGCCGCTGGGGGCTTCGGGGGTCTTAGCCTCGTCGATAACGTTGATGCTCTGGGCAGCGCCGACGTTCTGAGCGACCGTACTCACCGAGCTAGCTATGGCCTTTGCGACCTCAGCCGTCTCCTTGGCATCGGTGCCGGTAACCGAAAGCGTAATGACACGCGTGGTGGTCTCGGAGGAAACAGACACCTTGTAGTCATCCAGATCGGTGAGGCCCAGTTCCTTGGCGGCGCCGCTCTTAACGCTATCGCTATCCAGCAGCGTGGCGATATCGTTGGAAAGCATCTGGCTCGCCGAGAGATCGTTGTAGCTCATCTGGCCGCTATCGTCGGTCTTGGCGAGAATGTACATGCTCGTCGTCGCGGTATAGGTGCTGTCTCTTATACACATCTGACGCTGCCGACGATAAGGCTCG
>USBX01000217.1 GCA_900552995.1 uncultured Collinsella sp. | reverse complement strand
ACGAGATTAGCGAGTGTCTCGTGGGCTCGGAGATGTGTATAAGAGACAGATCGACACCATGCTCAAGCAAAAACGCGCGCGCCGCCTTCATCTCGATTCCAGCATGTACCAGCAGATACGGGCGCTCCTCGGTCTCGACCACCGCGTAGAGCGGCAGCGCGGCCATCCATCGCACGAGCTCCTCGTATGCGTCAAATTCCATGTCGTTGAGCTGCTCGCGCGTCGTCCAGCCACCGTTGATATCCCAGGTCTCGGCATCGAGCGGATCCTGGCCAATGATGGCATCGAGCATGATCTGCTCGTGATTACCCTTGAGCACGTGGGCGTTGGGCAGCGAGCGCACGAGCTTAATAACGCCGACCGGATCGGGCCCGCGATCGATCATGTCGCCCAGCACGTACAGCGTGTCGTCGGACGTCAAAGAGATCTTAGACAGGGCCTCGTCAAGCGCACGCACGTGCCCGTGAGCATCAGATGTCACATAGATCGCCATGGTACGCCTCTCCTTGCATTGCGGCCGAAGCCCGGTGCCGCAACTAAAACTTCAAGTTGAACTTAAACGTTACCCATTGTACTCCGTTGCAATAAAGCTGGAAAGGGTTTCCGAGCAGAGGCAAAGACGGCAGCCGTCTATGACGATATCGCGCACGCCCGCAATCCAACCCCATAAACCCACCATCTTTGGGTACAAATAACCGCAGACAACTGACCGTGCCACGCCAACCACCCAGGAGCGGACACTATCCATGAACCAGATCCTTCTCTTTATCGGCCTCGTCATCATTTTGTGCCTGACCATCAAACCCGTCGGCAAAAAACTCCCCTTCCCCACCCTGCTCATCTTTATCGCACTCGGCATGCTGCTGGGCGTCAACGGCCCGGCACACATCGACTTTAGCGACTACGCGCTCACCGAAACCGTCTGCAGCACGGCGCTGCTGTTCATCATGTTCTACGGCGGCTTTAACACCAATATCGACCGCGCCAAGCCCGTCGCCGCGCCGGCGGTGCTGCTGAGCACGCTCGGCGTCGTCATCACCGCAGGCATCACCGGCGTGTTCGCCCACTTTGTGCTGGGCTTCGGCTGGATCGGCGGCCTGCTGTTGGGATCGGTCGTGGCGTCCACCGACGCGGCCAGCGTCTTTAGCGTTCTGCGCGAGCACAGCCTGTCGCTGAGGGGCGGCACCGACTCGCTGCTCGAGGTCGAATCGGGCTCCAACGACCCCGTCGCCTACATGCTCACCGCTGTGCTCGCTACACTCGCGGCCGGCGGCGACATCAACATTCCCGCACTGCTGGCCAAGCAGATTATCTTGGGCGTGGGCCCGGGCCTCGCCATCGGCTGGGCGGCGGGCCGCCTGATTGAACGCGCGCACGCAACGGCCGAGGGCGCGCAGACCATCTTTTTGTTCGCCGTGGCCATCGTCGCCTACGCGCTGCCGAGCTACCTGGGCGGCAACGGATTTTTGGCCGTGTACCTGGCCGGCATTGTGCTGGGTGCGAGCGACATCACCGGCAAGGTCGAGATGGCGCACTTCTTCGATACCCTCACCGAGATGGCCGAGATGACGATCTTCTTCTTGCTCGGCCTGCTCGTAACGCCCGCACGCCTGCCGCAGATGCTGCTGCCGGGCCTGGCGCTCATGGCGTTTATGCTCTTTGTGAGCCGCCCCATCGCCGTCGGCGTGCTCCTGGCGCCCTTTAAGACGAACCCCCGCCAGGTCGCGCTCGTAAGCTGGGCGGGCCTGCGCGGCGCAGCTTCGGTCGTATTTAGCCTCTTTGCCGTAGTGGCCGGTGTCCCCGGCGGCCACGACCTGTTTGACCTGGTATTTGTGATTGCCGTGTCGAGCATTGTGGTGCAGGGCTCGCTGCTGCCGGCGGTGGCGAAGAAGCTCGATATGATCGATGCGACCGGCGACGTGCGCCGCACCTTTAACGACTACCGCGACGAGGACGGCATGTCGTTTGTCAAGTTCAAGGTGGGCGCGGGCCATCCGTTTTCCGGACGCTCGCTCGCCGATATTGGCAGCGCCACGGACATGCTCGTCGTCCTGGTGCTGCGCGATGGCGCGCACCCGGTGCTGCCCAATGGCGATACCGTCATCGAGGAAGGCGACCTGCTGGTTATGGCCGCGCCGACGTTTGAAGAGCGTGCCAAGGTTACGCTGCGCGAGGTCACCGTGACGCCCCACGGTCGCCTGGCCGGCCAGCGTCTGCGCGATGTGCCGCAAGGCAAGCATCCGTTTATTGTGGTGATGCTCAAGCGCGACGGCCAAACGATCATCCCCGACGGCAACACCCTCATATACGCCGGCGACGAAGCCGTCATCGCCACGCTGGCGTCGTAGGGGCCAGAGGCAGTAATATGGCAAAGGGCAGCCCCTTTTTCATATTCCCATACCCGCAGGTAGATTGACGAACATGTGTTTGGTCATTATAATTTCTACTTGAATAGACTCCTCGTCTCGTGGTATAAAAGGGTTGCGTTCCTTTATGGAGGGCAGTCAAGGGCCGGGGGATCCCCCCGGCATTTTTGTTTTTAGGGAGACTGCATCATGAGGGAGCTTTCCGTCTTCGTCGACGAATCCGGCAACTACGGAGGGCAAAGCGCTAAGTACTATCTCGTTACGCTTGTTTTCCATGACCAGTCAGCTTCAGTTGCTGAGATTATTTATCGCTACGAACACGCGCTTAGATCGCGTGGGCTTCCCGATATCCCCCTGCACATGAATCCCCTGATGCATGGCAATGAATCCTACAGGGGCATGGACACCCACTTGCGGAATCGCCTTTTGTCGAGTTTTGCAACATTTGCCAACAAATGCCCCGTCACATACCTGTCTCTTATACACATCTGACGCTGCCGACGATAAGG
>USBX01000216.1 GCA_900552995.1 uncultured Collinsella sp. | reverse complement strand
ACGAGATTAGCGAGTGTCTCGTGGGCTCGGAGATGTGTATAAGAGACAGCATCTCTATGTGCCCGTGGTGACCGAGCCCAAGCAGGCCGCGAGCGCCCTGCAGTGGGCCGTGTCCGAAATGGAGCGCCGCCTGAAGGTATTCGAACGCCTCAACGTCCGTAAGATTTCGACCTATAACGAAAAGCAGGCCGCCGGCGAGTTTGAGCATTACGACAACCCGCCGCAAAAGATGCCCTACCTGGTCATTATCATTGACGAGCTCTCTGACCTGATGATGGTCGCCGGTAAGGATGTCGAGGCCTCGATCGTGCGTATTGCACAGCTGGGCCGCGCCGCCGGTATTCACCTTATCGTTGCCACGCAGCGCCCCAGCTCCAACGTGGTGACGGGCCTTATCAAGGCCAACATCACCAACCGCATCGCCTTTAACGTCGCCACGGGCATCGACTCGCGCGTCATCATCGACCAGATGGGTGCCGAGAAGCTCACCGGTTTGGGCGACATGCTGTTCTCCAAGGTCGACTGGGGCAAGCCCCGCCGTATCCAGGGCTGCTTTGTCTCGGACGACGAAATCAACGAGATTGTCGAGTTCGTCAAGTCGCAGAGCGAGCCCGACTACCACGAGGAGATTCTGTCCGCCGTGGCGCCCGCTTCCATGTCCATGGCTGGTGGCGGCGGCATTGTCCGCACCGGAGTAGCCGAGCCGCAAGACGATGATCCGCTCATTTGGGAAGCCGCCCATATTGTGGTGGAATCGCAGCTGGGCTCCACATCTGGCCTGCAACGCCGCCTGAAGGTTGGCTATGCGCGTGCCGGGCGTATTATGGACATGCTGGAAGAAAAGGGTGTCGTCGGCCCGCCCGACGGTTCCAAGCCGCGCGAGGTCCTGTTGGACGAGGAGGGGCTTGCCGCGCTGGAATCTGTCGACGCCGAGATGGCACGTGAAGATCGTGAGTTTGGAGGATTCTGATGGCTGCACGCTTTGGTGACATGCTGCTCGAGCAGCGTCGCCGAATGGGCCTTTCCATTCAGCAGGTCGCCAACACCATCAAAATCAGGCCGCAGATCATCGAGTTTTTCGAGACCGGTAACTTTGCTTCGATGCCGCCGCGCGGCTATGCGCAGGGCATGATTTCGAGCTATGCTCGCTTTTTGGGCCTCAATCCGCGCGAGGTCGTCAATGCCTACTTTGACGAACTGATGGCATACGAACGCGAGACGTCGCAGCAGGGCGGTCGTTTCCAGGACGCCGCCGGCTATGTCAATTCGCGTTCCTCTGTCGATAACGGGCGCTTCCTGATGGTTCAGGGCGGTCGTTCGACTCGCTATGGACAGCGTCCTCAGCAGGCCGGTTATATTACCGAGACGGGTTCGGGCGAGGAGATTCGCTCGCAACGTGACCGGTTCCGCAGTACGCCGATGCCCGAGGACCGTGCGCTTCCCGCTGCCCGCGGCGTGGCGCGTGACCCTCGTGCCGGCTACGGCGACGGCGGCTATTCCGATCGCGGTTACCGTGGTGCCTCCACCGGACGCTCTCGCGGTGGCTATGCGGATGCCGATACCACGCAGGTGACGCCGCGTCTTCGCTCTCAACCACAGCCGTATGGCCAGCGCTCTTCGGCTCCGCGTGCGGGCCAGCGTGGCTATCAAGGCCGCGGTGAACTTGCGCCCCGCTCGGGTCAGCGCAGCCTTCAGGGCCAGGGTGGCTATCGCGGCCGTCCCGATAGCAATCGCGGTCGTATGCCTCAGGGAGGCGGCCGCAGCAGTTCCAGTTGTGGACGCGGCGGTTCCCGTGCTCCTCAAAACAACGGGCTCGATCCGCGTATCGTCTACGCCGGTATCGGTGCCGTGGCATTGCTGCTGATCGTGCTCATCGTGGTGCTGTTTGCCGGGTGTCTCATCCATCCGCTGGCGGCACACTACGGCACACCCAGCGCAGAGTACGCAGCCCTGCCCGCTGTGCAGGGCATCCTGTACGGCTACCAGACCATGGACACGCTGGCCGGGCTGAATTTTGGCGCGGTCATTGCCCTGAACATCCGCGCCCGGGGTGTCACAGAAAGCCGTGCCGTGGAAGGCGGCACCATCCGGGCCGGTTTTATTGCAGGCGGGCTGATGCTGGTGGTCTACGCCATGCTGGGCCACGCCGGGGCCGAGACCGGCACGGTGTATCCGGGCCTTGCCACCGGTGCCGAGGTGCTCACCGCTCTGGCACAGCAGCTGTTCGGCCGGGCGGGCCTTGTGCTCATTGCGGCCATTTTTGTGATCGCATGCTTCAACACCTGCGTGGGCCTGATCGCCTGCGTGGGGCAGTATTTTCATCAGCTGCTGCCCCGCATCCCCTACCCTGCCCTTGCCGCCTTTTTTGCTGTGGCCAGTATGCTGGTATCGAACCTCGGCCTTGCTGCCATCATCCGGCTGTCCACTCCGGTGCTGAACGCCATTTATCCCGCAGCCATCGTGCTGATCCTGCTTTCCTTTATGCCGGGCCTTGAAAAGCACCGGGCGGTGTATCCGCTGTGCATGGGCCTGACCGCCCTGCAGAGCATCGCCGCTGCGCTGCCGCTGGGGGCAGTATCTGCCGCCGCCAACGCTCTGCCGCTGGGCAGCATGGGCTTTGGCTGGGTACTGCCTGCGCTGGCCGGGCTTGCTGGCGGGCTGCTTTTAAACAAATCTGATCTGCAATAAAATAACCTGAAAGGCCCGGTTCCCATGTTACAGGGAGCCGGGCCTTTGCTATTTACTGCAGTTTTTTGCGTTTTTCGTAGTCGTTCAGGGCGGCAAGCGCTTCCTTTGCCATGGGCACCAAAGCTATCATGTTGAAAATAGTCATCAGGCCGATGCCCACGTCGCCCAGATCCCACACCACCGTGTAGGCCTGCATCTGTCTCTTATACACATCTCCGAGC
>USBX01000215.1 GCA_900552995.1 uncultured Collinsella sp. | reverse complement strand
GGGCCCAGTAGGGCCCCGATAAGGTCGCGATTAGCCGCAAGATAGCGAAGCAGCTCAACCGAACCGGGTGCCGGCTCGAGCTCGTCGATGTTGCGGTAAAGATCGGGTAATTGAGCTGCGGTGATAAGCTCCACCCGCTCGCGAATCTCGGCAAGCAGGCCGTCCTCGATCTGACTGATAAAGTCGGGGATATCGCGGTAGTGCGAATAGAACGTGCGGCGCGTAAGGCCAGCACGCTCGGTGAGCGACGCGACATTAATGCGCGAAAGGTCGCCGCTTTCGGCAAGCTCGCTGGCAAGTGCCTGGCGAAGGGCACGCTGCGAGCGAAGGGACCGGCGATCGCATTTCTCGAGCTGGGACAAGCGTCCTCCTTGTTACTCAGCCTGTGCGCTATTGCACAGTGCGAGTATTATTGCACACCGTGTGTATCAACACGTAAAGGCAATATTTGGGATGTGATAAAGGGACAGCCCCTTTGTCCCTTTGTCCCAGCCTGAAGCGACATTGCCGATTGTCCAAAATGTCATTCGTGGGTAGAATAGTGTCGACGGCAGCCCAAGTTCTGGAAAGCTGGGCAGCGCCGTTGCTTGTTTTAGGGGGTCAACGCCTTAGCGGCGGCGACCCCTTCTGTTACGCTTCGAGCGTTGCTTGAGTGCCTCGGAAAGTCCGATAAGCGTCGTAAGAAGCGAGACCAATGCGGTCAGGAGCCTCACGAAATCAATCAAATCGGTCATGGGCATCACCTCCCATCAGATGGAGGGCGCTGCCCGGCACATGGAACTGCCGCCAACGATACCGATTCTATCAAAGCGCAGTTAAATATGCGAATATATGTTCGTGTTTAAAGAAGCTCGTCCCCACTGTGACAAAGGGACAGTCCCTTTGTCACATTATTCGATGACGGTGCAGGAGTTCCGCTTGCGCATGGTGGCGAGCATGTGTTTGGGGACGGCGTGGACCATGCAGTTGCCGATAGTTGCGCTCGCGGCGGCCTTAGCTGCATCGCTTGCGTTTTTGGTCGCGTAGCTGTGGCGGAAACGCTTGAGCATGGCGATATCGTTGCCGCCGTCGCCGTAGACCGCGACCTCGTCCTCGGCAATACCGTAGTAGCCCGCCAGCCAGGCAATACTCTCGCCCTTGTTGCACGTCACGTCCGTGATTTCGAACATCACGGGGTCAAACGGCGCGTTGACCACACGGTCCGAACGCTCGGCAAGATACGCCTTAAGGTCGCGCTCCAGCTCGCGCGAGGTCACGCGACAGTTGATCTTGCACACATCGTGGCGCAAGATGTCGCCGATCGACTGGTCGAAATACTGCTCCTCGTGATAGCCGCCACGTGCACGCATGCCACGCATCACGATACGCTTGATGGGGCTGTCCTTTTTAAAGCCCGCCTGGTGCATCTCGAACGAACCACTCGAGAACATGCCGTCGGGCGTGGAGCAGTCAAAGCAGATATCCGGAAACTCCTTGAGTAGCTCCTCGGTGATCTGCGGGTCGACGGTCCAGGTTTTGAGCACCTCGCCATGACTGTCGCGCACGATGGATCCGTTGGAGCAGCAGGCGTCAAGCGCCAGGCCTGTAAAGCCATGCTCGCCGATCGGCAGCGTCGAGCGTCCGGTCGCGGGAACCACATGCAAGCCAGCCTCGGTCAGCTCGCGAATGGCGCGGCGGATAGTCCCATCTGCCTCGTGCAGGGCGTTAAGCAGCGTTCCGTCTAAATCACTCGCGAACATCTTGATCATGGACATACCTCTCTTTCGTCTGCACGATATTGTAGACGAGCAGGAGAACTGGAAACGGCGGGGTAAGCAAACCTTACGCGAGGGCTTACACCGCCCAAGGCCTTACTCGCCCGCCCCTTTGCGTTCAAACATGCCGAGCAAAAGAGCGACGAGCACGCCGGCAGCGACCATCGCCGCCATAACGACCGCAGGCGTTGCCATGTCGTAAGCGTAGCCATAAACCATCTGCCCTATCGGAGTGGTGCACGAAAGCAGCAGGTGAACAATCGAGAGAGCCTTTCCTCTCACCCCTCTTGCAGCCTCGCGCTGCACGCGCCCAATAAGCTCGATCGAAGCGATATTGGCCCACAGCATCACCCAGAACATGCCGAGCGAATAGGCGATGCATGCGGCCCATGCGGGCGCGCCGATCGCCAACGATATCCAAACCGGAACGACCCCAAGAGTCGACAACAGGATGTATCGCCCCATGTGCCCCGCGTTGAACCTATACGGTGACATACCGACCATTAGTCCGCCAACGAGTCCGCCGGCCCCGGCCGTCCCCTCAATGAGGCCAACCCATTGAGCGGACGCCCCGAGATGCACTGAAACGACAACGGGGGTACCCAACGAGGCGCCCGCGAGCGCCAGGTTGAACAACGCTACCAGCAAAACTGTGAGCAACAGCGTTTGTTTAGCCCCAAAGAAAGCAATCGCATTACGTAGGCCAAGATCGGGGCCCTGGCCCTTTTTCGCATCTCTTTCTTTGTTGCATGAAGGCGCCCGAGAAAACAGCGTGCCAACAATTGCGGAGAAGGCAAAGCCCAAAGATGCCACGGCTCCTGCGCCATCGATTCCAGCCCAGCCGTAAAGGGCCGCCCCGGCAAAGGGGCCCAGGATGTTTGCCCCCATCGTGACTTGAGAAGCCCAGGCGCACCCTCGCTCAACCTGATCTTCACCCAACAGCTCGGGAATAGCGGCCTGAACCGCAGGTTTGCAGATTGCCTGAGCGGCATAGTCGGTACACAGCAACACTATTGTCGACGAGACGCAGCCAAACGCGTTCCGGCACAGGGGCATGCAAGCAGTCACCGCCGCGAGCGCCATCCCAAGAACGCTGAAGATGCGACCGCAATCCGCGCGGTCCGCAAGCACACCGCCCAAAGGTGTTGCCGCAAGATAAGCTGT
>USBX01000214.1 GCA_900552995.1 uncultured Collinsella sp. | reverse complement strand
ACGAGATTAGCGAGTGTCTCGTGGGCTCGGAGATGTGTATAAGAGACAGTCGATACTTGGGGACGTTCCTTATGTGCCGGCACTTTGGGAACGTCCCTAAGTGCCGGCATCCGGGGACGCTCCTTGAATGTTGCCTGTTCAAGAGTGTCCCCAATGACTAGTCGTTTAAGAACGTCCCCGATGACTGCCGGGCGGGACCGTTTAGCGGTGCAGCTGCCGGATGGGCAGGCTGAGCTGGTATCCTTATGCGGTAATGTCTCGATTCGTTAGGATTGCATGTGAGAGCTGCCACTGTCCTTCGTTCAGTTATATATCGCACCCTGGCCGTCGCGCTTGCCGCGCTCGTCGTACTGAGCACCATCATGCCCGCCCCCGCCTATGCCGCCAATACCGATCAGCAAGTCAAGACGGTCCGCGTCGGCTGGCTCGTCAACAACGAGGGCTTCCAGAACGGCACCCCCGACGAGCGTCTCTCGGGATGGGGTTACGAGTACCTCCAGACCCTTTCGTACTACACGCCCGGCTGGCGGTACGAATACGTCTCCGGCACCTTCACCGAGCTTATGGACATGCTCGAGGCAGGCGAAATCGACCTCATGCCCAACATCTCGTATTCGGCAGAACGCGAGCAGAAGCTGCTCTTTTCCTCAAATCCCGAGGGCACCGAGCGCTACTATATCTACGCCAGGCCCGACCGCGACGATCTGGCCAAGGGTGACCCTCAGGCGCTCCAAGGCCTCACCATCGGCTGCAACTCTGGCGTTATGCAAACTATCGTCGGCCAGCAGTGGCTCGCCAACGAAGACGTTACCTGCACCTATAAAGAAATCGACACCGGCAGCGCCCTCTTTGAGGCGCTTGCAGACGGCGAGGTCGACGCCGTCATCATGAACGACACCATTTCGTCGCCCGATGCGTCACCCATGTTCTACGTAGGCTCGAGCGACTACTATTTTGCCGTTCCCAAAAGCCGCCCTGACCTGATGAACGACATCAACGCCGCCATGACGACCATCGCCCGCGATAACCCGCGCTATAACGAGGAAGTCAAAACGAGTTACTCGACCCAAAACAGTGGCTCGTCATCGCTCACCGGCACCGAGACCACCTGGCTCAAAGAAAACGGCAATACCATCACGCTCGGCTATCTTAAAAACCAACTTCCCTACTGTACGCAAAATGACGACGGCGAGATGGAAGGGTCGCTCGCCTCGCTTGCAACGACGTTGCACGACAAGTTTGACATTACGGTCAAAACAATCGCACTCTCGAACAACAAGCAAATGATCAAAGCCCTTTCCAACGGAACCATCGATGTCGCCCTGCCGTTGTTTCGCGACTACTGGCTCGCCGAGCAGACAGGGGTCATCCAGTCAAACTCGATGGGAACGGTTTCGCTGACTGCCATTCACAGTGGCAAAAACCTGAACAGCGACCTTAAGAACATCGCTTGTACAAAGAGCACAATCGTTAACCGTTTTGAGCTCGAAAGTCTCTTTCCGAACGCAACGGTAACCGAGTATTCGAATGACGGCGAGGTGCTCAAAGCCCTCGATGAGGGGAAGGCACGTTGCATCATTGTCCCCAGCACGCGCCTGGAAACTCTCCGCGACATCTACGACATCGAGGATTTCGAAACACAGGAACTCACCAACACGGCACAACTATCGTGTTTAATTTCGCGCGGCAAGCCCGAGCTGCTGGGAATCATCAATAAGGGCATCGTCAATGCAGGTGAATCGCTCTCTGCAAACAGCTATTTCCCCACATCGTACTCGGCGCAAGAATCGGATGCGTTCCGACTTCTCTACCGCAACCGCATCGTCATTGCGGCAGTCGTCATCTGCATTTTGCTCACCGGCATCGTCATCCTTGTCTGGTCGCTTTACCGCGCACAGGAGGAACGGCAGAAAGCCGATGCCGCCAACGCCGCCAAAACCGCTTTCCTCACGCGCATGAGCCACGACATCCGCACGCCGCTCAACGGCATCCTGGGCCTTATCGAAATTGAGGAATTGAGAGAAGGCGACATGCAGGTCGCCCGCGAAAGCCGCGCCAAGGCGCGCGTTGCCGCCAATCACCTGCTGTCACTGATTAACGACATCCTCGAGATGGGCAGGATCGAGGAGCGCAAAGTGACGCTCGAGCACGAATCATTCAACCTTAAAGAGCTGTGCGACAATGCGCTCGTACTGTGCAAGCTCCGCGCATCGGACCGCGGCATAATCATGCTCGACACCAGCGAGCCCTACGCTGTCGACCAATATATGATCGGCAGCCCCACCCATATTCGGCAGATCCTTGTCAACCTGCTCGACAACAGCATCAAGTACAACAAGCACGGAGGCACCGTCACGTTCTCATCGACCATCAAGCCGGTCGACGACGAGCACGCCGTGTTTTGCTTTAGCGTCTCGGATACCGGCATTGGTATGACATCCGAGTTTTTGGCACACATTTACGAGCCGTTTGCCCAGGAAGGCGACGATGCGCGCAGCAAGTTCCAAGGAACCGGCATTGGCATGTCTATCGTCAAATCGCTCATCGATATGATGGGCGGCACGATTGAGATTTCGAGTGAGGTTGGCGTGGGGAGTACGTTTGACGTCCGGATTCCGCTCGATATCGACAAGAACCCTCAGATAAAAGAATGTGCAGACACGCAGGTAAGCAGCTGCTCACTCGCCGGCATGAACGTCCTTTTGGCAGAAGATAACGAACTCAATGCCGAGATTGCCCAAGCTCTGCTCGAAAGCGAAGGCATCGTCGTGACTCGCGCCGCCGACGGCAACGAGACAGTCGACCTATACGTTAGCCGTCCCGCCGGCAGCTTCGATGCAATCCTGATGGACATCATGATGCCGGGCATGGACGGCTACGAGGCAACCCTGTCTCTTATACACATCTCCGAGCCCACGAGACACTCGCTA
>USBX01000213.1 GCA_900552995.1 uncultured Collinsella sp. | reverse complement strand
CGAGATTAGCGAGTGTCTCGTGGGCTCGGAGATGTGTATAAGAGACAGATATTAGCTGTAGCAAACTCAAATCCGCCGCCAACTATATGGCATGACGAAAGGAGCACTGCGCATACTGCAGCAAAGAACATCTTGGCCTTGCTGTCGTGGAATAAATAGAATGCAGCCACAAGCAGAATGCCATACACACCGCCATCTAGTTTAGTGTATTCAGCTGCCAGTGCTGTCAAAACAATCAGAGCAGTTTCTGCGATGTACCTCTTCCATTTTGAAAGGCTTTGTATCTTTTCCAGAATTATCAAGAAGACCAAGCAAAGCAGGAGCTCACACATAACATTTTGTTGCCGAAGGTCAAATAGTTGCCCGGTTTGAACGAAATCGTATATGGGCTCCGCAATGATTGCGAAGACAAGCATATTTCGCAGGTACCTCTTTATGTCATGAGTATGCAAAAATCCCTCAACTATCAAAAAGCAAAATAAGGGAAATGCAATTCTGCCAAGAACATGAAGCACATCCGAAGCCTCGCTTAGAATCGCCCACTGTTCGTCTGATATCTGATTGTACGATGCGTGAGTCATGATTCCATTGGTCAGGACGATCCTGCTTACATGATCGAGAACCATCGAAATGGCCGCTATTATCTTTAATGTGCTGCCGCTAATTCCGTATCTATCTGTTTTCATTTCGTTTTCCTTTCTTTGGGTGGGCCGTCAGAGGTTCGGCCTGCTCTGCAGACGGCCGCTGCGGCGCTTCGCGCCTTGCGCGCTGCGCTGGCAAACGCTCACGCGTTTACTCAGCTCCGCGCCCTTTCGGGTTCGAACCCATGTCGCGGCAACAAAAAAGCGGCCGGCATCCGCCAGTCGCTTTTCTATTCTATGGTGGGCCGTCAGGGGTTCGAACCCTGGACCTTGGGATTAAAAGTCCCCTGCTCTGCCAGCTGAGCTAACGGCCCGCGGGTGGCATTGTACCACGGTCTGGGGCTATTCCCAACTCCATTGGCCGTTCTGGAAAATCACAACTTCACGTCCATCAGGCGTAATGCCCGTAATATCGATATCGTCCGTGCCGATCATAAAATCGACGTGCGTGCTCGAGACGTTAACGCCATGCTCCAGGAGCTCTTCCTTGGACATGTCGTACCCACCCTCGATGCATTCGGGGAAACCGACACCCAGCGCGAGATGGCAGCTAGCGTTCTCATCATAGAGCGTGTCATAGAATAGAACGCCACTTTCACGGATCGGCGTGTTCTTGGAGATAAGCGCGACCTCACCCAGATGAGCGGCACCTTCATCGGTGTCAATAATGCTCGCAAGCGTCGCCTTACCCACGCGGGCATCGTAGTCCACTACGCGGCCCGCCTCGAACTTAATCCAAAAATCGTCAACCTTGTTACCGTGGTGAATGAGCGGCATAGCCGAATACACGATACCGTCGGCACGCATACGATCAGGCGAGGTGAAGACTTCCTCGGTGGGAATGTTGGGGAAGAAGGGGTGCCCATCGGGCGTCTTGCCCTTGCCGCCGGCCCACTCGTGACCTTTCGTCATGCCAATCGTCAGATCGGTTCCATTTGCCGAGGTGTAATGCAGGTAGTCGAAACGATTGTCGTTCAGGAAACGCAGGTTCTTTTCGAATGCGGCGTCATGGAGTTCCCAGTCGCTCTCCGGGTCCTGGCCATCGGCGCGAGCGGTATGCAGAATCGCATTCCACAGCTTATAGATTGCAACCTCATCGGCGTCTCCCGGGAACACCTCGCGCGCCCAGGCAACGACCGGCGCGCCGGCGATGCACCACGGGTTGATGTTGTAGTCCAGTCCGCGGCGGAAGACCTTGCACTGCGTGTTCCTTGCCTTAGAAGCTGCAGCAGGCTTAGCGGGATCGATGCCCTTAAGAGCGGCAGGGTCCGCACCCTCGATAAAGATAAAGCAGGCACCATCCTGGGCCAGTGAATCAAGCTGCAGGCGCTTCCACTCGGGCGTCTGCTCAAAATAGCTTTTCTCGACATGCTCGTACGTGAGCCTCGTCACGGCGTCATCGGCCCAAATAACCGTCACGTGACCGGCACCGGAGGCATAGGCCTCCGCGACCACCACGCGCGCAAACGGCGCGCACTCGACCGGAGACTGAACGACAACCTCCTGACCGGGCTTGACGTTTACGCCCTTGCGGACAACCAGGCGCGCATAGTTTTTAATCTTGGGCTCTAGGGCCTTCATGCCCTCCAGAGCCTCTTCGACCGTCAGGGCAGCTCGAATCATGTGCCACTCCATCTATCTATAGAACAGTAAAAAGGCGCGCCGCAAAAACGACGCGCCTTATATCTTAGCGATAAGTATGAATGCAAACGCTACTTCTTCTTGGAGTCCTTCTTGTCCTCCTCGGCAGCTGCGCGCTCGATAAGAGCGTTGAGCTTGTTCTCGGACATGCCCTCGGCCTGCGCACGGTACATGTTGCGCAAGGGACGAATACGAACGAAGTCGTAGATAAAGTCACCCAGGATGATGACATAGGACAAAACGATGCCGACCATCTGAACAGGACTGGACACCGTGCCGCCGGGAGCGAAGTAGAGCGAAGCCCAAATTGCCACGACGAGCACCATGCCGATAGCGAGCACAGCCCACCAAATACGGCGACGCTTGGTGTAGTCCTCATCCTGCTTGAGGAGAATATTCGACACCGTGTAGATACGATCCTCGCGAGCACGCTGCTTGGCCTTGCGGGCGCGCTTCTCCTCCTTGGAAAGACCTTCCAGGTTTTCGCCCTTCTCGAGCTCTTTGCGGCGTGCCTTGGATGATGCCGGCACGACGCGAACGGAGCTCGCTGCCTGGCGGGCGGGTTTAGCAGATGCGGCGGACTTGCGCGCAACCCCGGTAACTTCGTGGGATTGCGTGCGCTTGTTCGTGGCGCTACGGGTACTCACTTATGCGTTCT
>USBX01000212.1 GCA_900552995.1 uncultured Collinsella sp. | reverse complement strand
TTCTTACCGTAGGCTGCCTAGCCCATATGCTTACGGCGCTCGACACGAAACTCAAGCTCGAATGGGAACCCGACGAGCGTCATGAACTCGAAAGCAAGCGGAACACCCTGCGCACCGCACTGTTCCTTCCGTTGGACGGCCTCAAGCGCTGCAACGTCGAGCTCAATACACAGGCGCGGCAAAAGCCCGGGACCACGGGGCAGAAAACTCCAAGACCCCATGCGGCCATCGTCGACCGCAACCGATATAACCGCATGACCGCGCACTTTTCTGCCGAGGGAGTAGCCATCAGAACGCTGATCGACCTGCTGTGCCTCCTGAGCATCAACGAGCTATTTGAGGGCTATCTCGCCCTTGTTCCCGCGACGGCACCCAAGTCGGTAGCAAAGATCATCGAAACCTGCAGACGCCAGTTTGAGCGCCATCGCAATGGCAGCGAGATGAACGCCAGCATCGCGCAGTACTACGCGGCTCATTACAAAAATGACGGATGCGCCCCTGTCGAGCATCAGCTGCGGCTCGCCTACACCACGCCCGTCGCAACGCTCCATCGCTTTGGAGCCCTTGGCGCTTGCGAGCCGCACGAACAGGCAGCCTGCCCCACAACCGAGCTCGATCTCAGGCTCGGACGAACCCTGTAGCCCGCCAGCCCCTCCGCGGGCAACAATCCTATTCCACAACACAACCAACAGAAAGGAGTCCTCATGGACACCAATCATTCCCCCATCATCAGCCCCCTCACCATGCGTGAATCCGCCCGAGGTATCACGCTCACCAGCATTTACGATGAGATGCTCGCCCGTCGCGAGCTCTCCGTCATGGGAAACATCGAAACCCCGATGGCCCACGACCTATGCCAGCAGATCCGCCTGCTCGATGCCACCGACCCCAGCCGCCCCATCACCATATTTGTCGCCAGCGCCGGCGGAAGCGTGCGATCGGGTCTTGCGATCTATGACGCCATGCGCCTCGCATCGTGTCCCATCCGCACCGTCTGCCTGGAATTTGCCGCGTCCATGGGCGCCGTGATCTTTATGGGCGGCGACGATCGCCGTATGGCGCCCCATGCAGAGCTCATGATTCACGACCCGCTGATCCCCCAGGGGGCAGGCGGCTCGGCACTTGCGCTGCAGGAAACCAGCCGGCGTCTCATGCAGACCCGCAAGACCCTCACGCAAATCCTCTCGGACCGCAGCGGCCTCACGCCCAAGCGCATCCAGTCCCTCACTGCAAAAGACACCTACCTTTCGGCCGAGCGCGCCGTCGAGCTCGGCTTTGCCCACGAAATCCTCTCGACCACCAAGGAGGTCGCCCATGTCTAACCTCGCCAGCCGCCTCGCCGCATCTAAGTCCGCATCGTCCACCATCCTCGCCAAGGATCGAACGCTTTCCTGCGACACCCGCCAAACGGGGCTCAACAACAACGCACTTGTGATCGGCCCCTCGGGAGCCGGCAAGACCCGAAACGTCCTCAAGCCCAACCTGCTGCAAATGAACGCAAGCTACATCGTGCTCGACACCAAAGGCACGCTCTGTCGCGAAGTGGGACCCGTGCTGGCAGCCCACGGTTACCGCGTACAATGTCTCAACTTCGCAGACCTCAACACCGTCCCGGCCCTTGCGCCCGGCATCGAGCGCTGCGGCTACAACCCCCTAAGGCACATTCGCCGCAAGGCGGACGGCAGGCCCAACCAGCAGGACATCCTCTCGGTGGCAAAGGCCATCTGCCCCATCGAGGACAACAACCAGCCTTTTTGGGATCATGCGGCGGCAAACCTGCTGTCGTGTCTTATCGCCTACGTCACCGAACAGCTACCCGCCGACGAGCAGACGATCAGCTCGGTCATCAAGCTGATCGAGCACCTGCAGGACGGTGCCACGGGTCGATTGTTTGACGACCTGATCACGACCGACCCCCAAAGCTATGCCCTCTCGCTATGGCGGCGCTACGCCATTACGCAAAATGCCGAGCGCATGCACGCGAGCATCGTCGGCATCCTTGCCGAAAAGGTCATGTGTCTGGGATTCGACGGTGCGGCACAGCTCTATCGTGAGTGCCATCAGGTGAACTTCGCTTCCATGGGACACACCCCCTGCGTCCTGTTTGTAACCGTGAGCGATATTGACCGCAATCTCGATCCGCTGACCGGCCTCTTTATTTCGCAGGCGTTTATGGGCCTCATTCGTGAGGCCGATAGGCAGCCCGACGGCAGCCTGCCCGTGCCCGTGCGCTTTATGCTCGATGACTTCGCAAATCTGCAGATCCCCCAGATCGACAACGTGCTCTCGATTATCCGAAGCCGCAACATCTGGGCAACGCTGCTACTGCAGTCGACCAACCAGCTCGATGCGCTCTATGGCGAGGCACGCGCACGCTCCATCATGGGCAACTGCGACACGCATCTGGTGCTGGCGTTCCAGGATCCCGAGAGTGCCCGGGTGTTTTCCGACCGCGCCGACGCGCTGCCCAGCACGCTCATGGCGACGCCGATCGATCGCTCGTGGCTCTTTGTGCGCGGTCGCACTCCCGAACAGGTCGAGCGCTTTAGGCTCGAAGACCATCCGCTCTACGGGGAGCTGCCCGAGGCGCAGCGAGACCATGCGGAGGCCGAGATCTAGGCGCAGGGTTCTCGCGGCGCGCGGCGCCCCAGCGATGTTCCACAAAGGCCGTGCGCCCCGGGACTACGGCAAAGCAAAGGGGCCCGCATCCGATAGGATACGGGCCCCTGACTATAAGGCGCGATGCGTTAACAGCAGCGACTACTTGCGATGCGCGCGATAGAACTCGATGAGCGCCTGGGTCGAAGCGTCCTGCTCGGCCTTGGCGGCGTCATCGTGGAAGGCCGGGGTAATCTGCTTGGCAAGCTGCTTGCCCAGCTCGACGCCCCACTGGCTGTCTCTTATACACATCTCCGAGCCCACGAGACACTCGCTACTCTCGTATGC
>USBX01000211.1 GCA_900552995.1 uncultured Collinsella sp. | reverse complement strand
TCTCGTGGGCTCGGAGATGTGTATAAGAGACAGGGCTAACGATGCCCATGCATCGCTTGCCGCCGAAGGGGGAGCGCTCGATGCCGTGAACAGTGCCGTGGCGGAGCTTTCCCGAATGGCTACCGTCGATCGCAAACTGGGCGACATTGCCGATGCACTTTCGGATGCCTGCATCTCTCTTGAGGATTGCGCGAACGAGCTTCGTTCCTATCGCGATGGGGTCGCCTTCGATCCTCGCGAGCTCGCTCGCATGCGCGAGCGGTATTCCGACCTCAAGGGCCTGCTGCGTCAGTGGGGTCCGACCATGGACGATGTCTTTGCCATGCGCGACCGCTCACAAGAGCTGCTGTCGCTGGTCGATGATGGCGATGAACAGATCAAAAAGGCGCGTGAGGCACTCGGGAGCGCCGAGCGCGAGCTGTTCGCTGCTGCCAGGGCACTTAAGCGCGCTCGCAATACGGCGGCCCCGCGCTTCTGCCACGAGGTCGGCCGCCAGATGGCTCGCTTGGAGATGGGCGGTGCCGAGCTCGTCTGGGAGTCGCGCGATCTTCCCCGTGCTGAGTGGACGCCCGTTGGTCCTTCGAGCTACGAGCTGCTATACCGCAGCGGTGCCGGCTTGACGCCACGTCCCCTGCGCCGCATTGCGTCGGGCGGCGAGCTCAGCCGCGTCATGCTGGCAAGCAAGGTCGTCCTCGGTAACGCGGACGGTGTTGATACGCTGGTGTTTGACGAGGTCGATGCTGGTGTCGGTGGCTCCACGGCGCGTGCGCTCGCGGGCGTGCTGGCAGATCTCGCCGCTACGCATCAGGTGATTGTCGTAACCCACTTGGCGCAGGTCGCCGTCATGGCTGACAAGCATTATGTCGTCAGCAAGGAACCGGGCGATGTTCCCCAGACGCATTTGGACGAGGTAACCGGCGAGGCGCGTACCGCCGAGATTGCCCGCATGCTCAGCGGCGATCAGTCGGAGGCAAGCTTGGCCCACGCCAAGCAGATGCTCGAAGAAGCTCGAGCCTAGGTCGTATCAGCGGTGTTGGTGGGACAAAATAGACTGAATTTTTTGTCCCACTTCGCGTTTTACTCCACGACCTTATCCGGTTGGATGAGCTCTTCGTAGTAGCTGATATGCTCTCGGGCGTCCTCGATTTCGGGCAGCAGGAAGTTGTAGATGACCTCTATGATCATCGTGGCGCTCATCTTGGAGAATGCGAAGTCACCCGTTGTCAGCAGCGCTTCGTGATTGACGGTATTAAAGGTGTAGTCGGCGAGGCGCGCAAGTGGAGACTTGCTATCGCTGCTGATGACGACTACGGTTGCGCCGCAGTTGCGAGCCGCTTTTGCCATGCGATTCAGTCGGCGCGATTTGCCAGAGTTTGAGATTAGCACGATGACGTCACCCGGGCGTAACGTGAGCGCAAAGCCGATTGATGTCTCGCTAATGGTGCTCGCCATGCAGCGCAGGCCCAGCTGCGAGAACTTGAACGTCGCGTCGAGCGCGACGGCGTTGGTGTTGCCTACGGCCGCAAACTCAATAACGCCGGCGTTCTTAAGCGCGTGTACAACTGCGGCCAACGTGTCGTGATCAATGCCGTCGATGGTCGCATTAAGCTCACTCACCTTGGCGGCGAGGATATTTTTAAGGCTCTGCTCCATGTTGTCGAGTGAGACCTCGTCGGTCAGGCCCTCGTTGCGCTGACTCTCTAAGTCGCGCGCCAACGAAAACTGAAAGCTGCGGAAGCTGCCAAAGCCCAGCTTGCGGCAGAAACGCGAAACGGTCGCCTCGGACGTGGCGGCAGCGCGCGAGAGCTGAGCGGCCGTGAGGCGTGGCGCCTCGGACTGGTGCTCCAATATATAGTCGACAATGCGCTGCTCGGACTCGCTGTATCCCTGATGGGTACTAATGAGGGAAAGTGCGCTCTTGCTACTATCGGTCATGGATGGCTCCTGGTTGGCATGAAAATCTAGCTTGATTTGCAATGCCATAGTATACGGGCATTTTCAATTACAAGATACACCTTGCCGTTTCAAGTGTTGATGGTAAACTTTCACTTGCCGTTTACGGTTATGAAAGAACCTTTCACCGGAGAATTGCGCCTTGTCTCTTCTCACGCGGACGGTAGGTTGGTATCTTTCAAGTGTGGAAAAACGCGCATCGAAGCGCGTGTAGGGGAGCGCCCGCGGGCGCTGTACTCAAGAAGGAGGGACACATGGCTAAGTTTGACATCATCGCCGCGACCGGTTGCCCGACCGGCATTGCGCACACCTTCATGGCGAAGGAGGCGCTGGAGAAGGCTGCTGCCGAGCGAGGTCTGACCATTAAGGTCGAGACTCATGGCCAGATCGGCGTCGAGAACGAGCTCACCAAGAGCGAGATCGCCGGTGCCAAGGCCGTCGTTGTCGCAGCCGATAAGGATGTCCAGGCTGAGCGTTTCGCCGGTAAGCCCATGGTTTCCGTTGGTGTTTCCAAGGCCCTGTCTGTCGAGGCTGCTGGTAAGCTGATCGACCGCGCGCTCGCCGCCAAGGGCGACGACACGGTTGCCGCTGCCGCCGATGTCGAGGACGAGGTCGAGGAGAAGGAGTCCATCGGTCACGTCATCTACAAGCACCTCATGAACGGCGTCAGCCACCTACTGGTCTTCGTCGTTGCCGGTGGTGTTCTGACCGCCATTTCGTTCCTGTGGGGCATCACGTCCTTTGATTCGACGGCTGCCGACTACAACAGCTTTGCCGCGATGCTCAAGATTATCGGCGGTATCGCCATGAACCTCATGGTTCCGGTGCTCTCCGCTTACATCGCCGAGTCCATCGGCAAGCGCCCGGCGCTCGTCCCCGGTTTCGTCGCCGGTATGATTGCCATCCAGGGCTTGCCTGTTAACGCCGATACCGGCATGATCGACGCCGGTGGCGCAGGCGTGGGCTTTGGCTTCCTAGGCGTCATCGTCGGCG
>USBX01000210.1 GCA_900552995.1 uncultured Collinsella sp. | reverse complement strand
ATCTACACGAGCCTTATCGTCGGCAGCGTCAGATGTGTATAAGAGACAGCTCGAAGGGTCCCCTCGACCCCTATGCGCTGGAGCTTTGCCGCGGTGCCTACGAGCATATCGACCGCATCGACTGCGCTCTGCGCTCCGTTGCCAAGAACTGGGATCTTATGCGCATGCCCGGCGCCGACCGCAATCTGCTGCGTATCGCCGTTTACGAGATGCGTTTCCTCACCGACGAGGAGGTCTCGGACGCCATCGTGATCAACGAGGCTGTCGAGCTTGCCAAGGCCTATGGCACCGACCAGTCCGCGTCGTTCGTCAACGGCGTGCTGGGCAAGATCGCTCGCAGCGAGGAGCTGCCGGGTGAGGACCTGTACCAGGAGCTGCTAGCCGAAGATCGCGCCCGCGAGGAGGCCCAGGCTGCCGAGGCTGCCGCAAAGGTTGCGGTTGCTCAGGCTGAGGCTGGCGTGCTGGCCGAGGATGCGGATGCCGCCGGGGCTGACATCGACTCCGTCGAGGAGTAGTCATGCCAGAGGGTTCTGTCCGTAACTTCGACGAGATCTCGGACCGCTTGGACCAGATTATCGCTACCGTTCGCTCCAAGGATACCTCCTTGGAGCGTTCGCTCGATTTGTTTGACGAGGCGATTGAGCTGGGCTCCCGCGCGGTCGATATGGTCGACAGGTTTGAGTTGACGCCGCGTGAGGCCGACAAGCTCGAGCAGGAATACGATGAGGATGCGGCAAACGAGTCCCAAGATAGGCAGGCTGCATCCCCGGATACGAATGGTTGATGGCATTCATGAAACGCGTGCGTCTTGATGACGAACTGATTTCACAGGGCATCTGCGCCGATCGCGCGGATGCCCTTCGCACTCTTATGGCCGGCTTGGTCTCGAGTGGCGGCGAGCGCTTGACTTCGCCGGGCCTTAAGGTGATCCCAGGCCTGCCGCTGCACGTGAAGGGGCGCATTCCCTATGTTGGCCGCGGCGGACTTAAGCTCGAAGGTGCGCTTGATGCTTTTGGCATCAATCCGACGGGCCTTGCCTGTCTGGATGTGGGCTGCTCTACCGGCGGCTTTACCGATTGTCTGCTCAAGCGCGGAGCTGCGACCGTTGTCTCGGTGGACGTGGGTCGTGCCCAGTTCGATTGGTCGTTGCGTCAGGACGATCGCGTGATGCTGCATGAGCGCACAAACGTGACGCAGCTGCCTGAGCTTGGCTATGCCGGCGCCATCGACCTGGCTGTGTGTGATGTCTCGTTTACCAGCATCGCGAACATTATCGATGCGGTGCTGGCGTGCCTGGCGCCTACGGGTGCATTCTGCACGCTCGTAAAGCCGCAGTTTGAGGCTCCGGCGGCGCTGGTGGGCGAGGGCGGCATTGTGACCGATCCCGCCGTGCGCCGCGATACACTCGTGGCGGCGGTTGAACTCTTTGCTGCCAAGGGCCTCTTCCCGGTCGATGTGTGCGTGTCACCCATTCATGGTGCCAAGGGCAACGTTGAGTTTTTCCTGTACGGCACGAGATTTGACCCCGGCGACCGCTCGCAAGACGAGCTGCAATTCCAGGTATCGGTTATGAGCGAGAAAGCTGCAATGCTATGAAGGTCTTTCTGGTTCCCAATTATTACAAGCAAGAGGCGGTCGAGAGCGGCTTGATGCTCGAGCTTTGGCTGACGCGCCAGGGCTATGAAGTCGCATGGGCTGCCGACCAGCGATCGAAGATTCAAAGCACGCCTGATATTGATGGCTCCGATCTGGTCATTACGCTCGGCGGGGACGGTACGTTGCTGCGCGCTGCCCGCATCCTCAACCATCGCGAGATTCCTATCCTCGGTCTTTCCTATGGTCACCTGGGCTTTTTAACTGCTGCGAGTCCCGAGGAGCGCGACATTCTGCAGGTCGTAAGCGACGCCCTGTCCGGCGAGCTGCATGTGAGCCGTCGCGCCACCATCGCTGCGGATATCGTGTCCGTGCGCGAAGACGGTACGAAGGATGTCGTGCGCACGTTCGCCCTCAACGACATGGCGCTCACGCGCGGCCCCCTGTCCGATATGGTCGAGTTTGACATCACGGTGTCCGGCCACCATATCGATCGCCTGCGTGGCGACGGCGTGGTCGTGTCCACGGCGACCGGCTCCACTGGCTATGCACTATCCGCAGGCGGCCCCATCGTGAGCCCCGGCTATACGGGCATGGTCTGCGTACCCATTGCGCCGCACACCATTCAGGCTCGTGCCTTTTTGACTTCGCCGAGTGATGTCGTCGAGATCTTTATGTCTGATGACCGTCCGAGTGTTCCGGCGATTGCTATCGATGGACAGTTTATTACCTGCGACGGCACCGTTGAGAGCGTGGCTGTGCGCCGCGGGCCCGGAGATGTGCTGCTCCTCGATTACGGCCCCGAGAGCTTCTATAACTCGGTGAGCCGCGTTTTCTACGGAGTCCGTCATGATCGATGAGCTGCAGGTTTCTAACATTGCACTCATTCGCGAGGCGACGCTGGTTCCGAGCGCGGGCCTAACGGTTCTGACCGGAGAAACCGGCGCCGGCAAGACCGCGCTGCTCTCGGCCCTCAAGCTTATTTTGGGCGAGCGCGCGGATTCTTCGACGGTGCGCGAGGGCGAGGCGCTTGCTAGCGTTGAGGCGCGGCTGTTCGACGGTCCACACGACACGGAGGGTTTCACGGTCCAGCGTAGCCTTTCTGCCGAGGGCCGCAGCCGCGTGAAGATTGACGGCCGCATCGCCAGTGTGCGCGAGCTTTCGGAGCGCGTTGGCGTGATGATGGATCTGTGCGGCCAACACGAGCACCAGCGCTTGCTCGATCCGGCGCATCATGTTGCGATGGTCGATGCCTGGGCAGGGCGCCCTGCATTCGAGGCGCTCGAGCACTACCGCGCCTGCTTTAAGGCTTCGCGCGCTGCCGCTAAGGAGGTTCGACGTGTCGAAGAGACTTCGCGTGCGCAG
>USBX01000209.1 GCA_900552995.1 uncultured Collinsella sp. | reverse complement strand
GCGGCACGACACCGGACATCAAAAACGGAATGGCAACCAGACCCGTCAGGATCGAAGACGGCAGCGCATGGCCAAAAACAGCCACCACAAAGCTCGTCTCCAAACCCATAAACAGCAAGATGATGCTGTAGACCACGTTGATGGCAAGCGCGAAGGCGCCCACGGTAATACCGCGCGCACTCGGGGAGCCGCCCGTCTGACCAGCCGCGCTGTGCACCAGGGCAAAACTGCCTACCGTCAACAGTAGCGACATAACGCCCACCGGCACGGCAGCAGAAAGATCATAGAACAGGCCGCTGCAAAAACCGCAGACGACAGCCCGCGTGGGATCGCCCGAGAACACGCTCAGGCACACCAGGATAATCATAAAGTTGACGCGACCGCCCGCAATGGAGATCTGCGGCGCCAGGCCTGCCTGCAGCAGTACGCATACAATGGCGGCGATTACAAACGTGCGGGAGCTCGCCCCCTGCTCGTGTAGATCCATGGACATGCCCCCTATTCGCTCGAGCCGGAATCGGTCGTCTCGGACGTGTCGGAACTGTCATCCGACCCCTCGTCCTTCGTCTTGGTCGCAGCGTCGCGCGACGTTCCCTGCGGCGTGCTATTAGCGGTGCTCACGTCATCGTCCGAGGCCGACTGCTCGTCGGTCAGCGAGGTAATGACGAGCACTTCCTCGTTGTTCTCGGCCGTGGTCTGGGCACGTACGACGATGGTGTAATACACATCGTTGGCCGACTTCTCCACCGAGGAAACGGTGCCGAGCGGCAGGCCCTTGGGGAACACGCCACCGATGCCAGAGGTCACGATGATGTCGCCCACTTTGACGTCGGAGTCGACGCTCACGTACTCAAGACGCAGCGTACCGTCAGCCTGACCCTGCAACATGCCCTGGGCGCGCGTGTCCTGCACCATGGCGGACACGCCCGAGTTCTCGTCGCCAATCAGGCGCACGGTGGACGTTTTGGCCGATACCTCGATAATCTGGCCGATAACACCGGCAGAACTCGTCACGGGCATGTTGATGGTAAGGCCGTCGGCAGATCCCTTGTCGATGGAAACGGTCGAGGTCCAGGCATCGCCCGACGCACCGACGATACGAGCAGCGGTCGACTTAAGGTTGTAGGTCGATTGCAGCCCAACCAGGCCCTCCAGGCGCTCGGCAGTCTTTTGAGCCTCGGAAAGCTCGGCGACCTTAGAGGTCAGCACCTCGTTTTGCTTCTTGAGGTCATCGAGCGACTCCTGCGAAGCCGTGAGGTTGGAGAACACGTTGCCGATCGCGTTGAAGGGAGCCGCCACGGCCGAGCCCAAAAAGCGCACCGGCGAGGTAATCGTCGTCACACCCGAGCGGACGGCATGAATCGGCCCGGCCTCACCCTCACGGATATAAAACGTGAGCAGCAACACCGAAATCAGGCTGAAAACAATCAACGGGCGCATACCCGTTGATTGTCGCTTGGTATTCAGATTTGGAGAGAAACCCGAAGATCGTGCCAAATGGAATCCACCTTTTGGAAATTAAGCATTGGTTTGGACGAAGCCACCGTCAAAGGCGTTGGCCTCGAGCACGCGGGCGCAGCCGTTTACGACGTTATCGAGCGCCGTGGGGCTGACGTTGACCGAAACGCCGGTCTCGTCGCGCAGACGCACGTCGAGGCCGCGCAGCAGCGCACCGCCGCCGGTCAGCAGAATACCGTAGTACATAAGGTCCGAGGCAAGATCGGGCGGCGTGGCATCCAGAGCGTCCTTAACGGCCTTGGTCATCTCGTCGAGCGGCTTGTTGAGCGCGCGACGAATCTCCTCACTCTCGATACGCACGGTCTTGGGCAGGCCCGTGATAACGTCGCGTCCGTTGACCTCGACGTCAAGCTCATCCTTGAGCGGCACGGCGGAGCCGACCTTGATCTTGATGTCCTCGGCCGTGCGCTCGCCGATAGCCAGGTTGTAGGCATCGCGAACATGGGTGAGGATAGCCTGGTCGAACTCGTCGCCGGCAATGCGGATGGACTGCGACACGACAATACCGCCCATAGCGATAACGGCGACCTCGGTGGTGCCGCCGCCGATATCGATGACCATGGAGCCCGTGGGCTCCTCGACGGGCAGGTCGGCGCCGATGGCAGCCGCCATGGGCTCCTCGATCAGATAGGCCTGGCGAGCGCCTGCCTGGATCGTGGCCTCAAAGACGGCGCGCTTCTCGACCGACGTGACGCCGGAGGGAACGCAGACGACGACGCGCGGACGCGGAGTCCACGGATAGCGCTTCTCGGAAGCCTTGTCGATAAAGTAGCGAAGCATGGCCTCGGTGACATCGAAGTCGGCGATGACGCCGTCCTTAAGGGGACGAACGGCCACGATGTTGCCGGGCGTACGGCCGAGCATACGCTTGGCCTCGATGCCGACTGCCAGGATGCGCTCGTCATTCTTGTCGATGGCGACAACGGAGGGCTCGCGGATGACGATGCCCTTGCCGCGCACGGAGACGAGAGTATTGGCGGTGCCGAGGTCGATGGCGAGATCGCCCGTATAGCTACCGAAGAACATATCCATCAAAGAAAACAACGCAACTCCTGATGTGTTGGATGATTGCTGGAAAACTACTAGCCCATCATACTAGCGCAAGCCCGGCACCTCACTTGCGGTGAAGCGCCGGGCAGAGCCAAATCTCATAAGGTCACTACTGGTTGTCAGCGGCCGAGAAATCGATATCGAAGGAGGAAACGGCCCAACCGATATGGTTGTCGGAGCGCACGAATTTAACGGTGTACTCCTGCTCGCCGCCCTTGGACAGCGAAGCCTTCACCTTGGCGGTGGTCTCGGTCATGGACTGATCCATACCCTCGATCGAGACGGTGGCGCCCTGCGGGATCGAGGAGATGATCATCGCCTTGGCGTCCTCGGACAGGCTCGAGGCCTGTCTCTTATACACATCTGACGCTGCCGACGATAAGGCTCGTGTAGA
>USBX01000208.1 GCA_900552995.1 uncultured Collinsella sp. | reverse complement strand
GTGCCGCTGCTGGAACTGGCGCGACGGCGTTCGAACGGCGCTGTCCGATGATTCGGCCGATGCGTTCCTGGCGATTGAGTGCGTGGAGCCCGAGCGGAGGGGGGATTGCCAGGCCGCGATCGATCGCTTAGCGGAGCTGCTCGAGCGCTATCTGGGAGCGACGGTTGTCGTTAAGACGCTTGTGACTCGCGACAATCCCTGCGTGGAGCTGTAGCGGCGCCTGCGGATCATGTTCGCCGGTCAAAACCGCCACAAAGGTGCCTGTCCCCTTTGTGGCGGTTTTAGGTGGCGTGGGCGGTTAGGCCTGGAAGGTATCGCGGTCGGGGGCGAAGGACTGCATGGCCGCTATGGTGCGGTCAAAGAGCTCGGGGAGCTCCCAGCCCAACATCTCGGCGCCCTGCGAAATCACGTCGCGCGAGCAGCCGGCGGCAAAGCGCTTGTCCTTGAACTTCTTCTTGAGCGACTTGGTCGTAAAGTCCATAACGCTCTTGCTCGGGCGCATGATGACTGCAGCGCCGATCAGGCCGGTGAGCTCATCGCAGGCAAACAGGATCTTTTCCATCTGCAGCTCGGGTTTGGGCAGCGAGGTGTTGAAGTCCGACGTGTGCGTCTGGATGGCGCGAATGAGCTCGGGAGACGCACCTTCGCCCTCAAGAATCTCGGCGGCATAGATGGTGTGGTTCATGGGGTCGTCCTCATGCTCCTCCCAATCCAAGTCGTGCAGCAGGCCGACGATGCCCCAAAACTCCTCGTTCTCGGGGTCGAACTCGCGCGCAAAGTAGCGCATAGTGCCCTCGACCGTCTCGCCATGGGTGATGTGGAACGGGTCCTTGTTGTGTTCGTTGAGCAGTTCGAACGCGCGGTCGCGGGTGATTCCGGCGGTAAGCGGCTCTGCCATAAAAGACTCCTTGTGCTCGCAGGTATCGCTAAGAATGAATACTACTAGAACGACTAGAACGAAAAAACCACCACAAAGGTGCCTGTCCCCTTTGTGGTGGTTTTTGGCGCGGATGGGTTAGTTGAGGGCGGCTTGGGCTAGGCGGGCTTCGGCGGCCTCCTCGGTGACGCCCAATGCCACGGCGAACTCCTCGATGGAGCGGCGCTTGGCTTCCTTGAGTACACGCATATAGTAAGAGCTGGGCTTTTTATCGGCTTCCTCGGCCTGGCGAATGCGGTGCATCATGGTCTTTGCCACGCGGACCGTCTCGGGCGCGCCCAGCTTGAGCTGCTGCTTAAAGTGTGTCTCTTCAAGCGAGCTGTTGCGCTCGGTAAAGGTGTCGCACTCCAGCTCGTCGTAGTGGCTCAGCAGATGCTCGGCATCTTGCTGAGAGATGGCGGCATGCAGACGGTCGGCCTGCGCCACGGGGTACATAAGGATCGTCTGCGCATGCCCCTGCTTGGCCTCGAGCAACAACATGGGCTGCGGCGTGTCGTCCCTAAAACCGACGACGGTGCAGACTCCCTGACCCGGATGAATGACGTGTTGACCGATTGAGAACATGCTACCTCCAACTTATACGAATTTACGTATGTCTAGAATAACACGCTGACGTGCGCAAATCCTCGCTTTATGCAGGAAAAGCACACAACTCTGATAGGTAAGAGTATTCGATAAAAGACACAGCTCATTCACACCTTTATGCATTTTCAACGCGTGCATAATCTGCAGGCAGACCGGCATCTTTGAGTGACTCCATACAAGCTGTAGTCAATTTTGTGCATATGCAATATCGATTGGCTTTACCCTGCGACAGTGCCCGTCGCTTGTGATAGAGTGCTACAAACTTTGGCTTTTGCCCTACGAGTGACCAAGAGCTCGGGGGCTTTAACACAAGGAGGATCTATGCCCGAGAAGATTGAAGAGCTGGTACGCGCTGCGCTTGCTGCGGCCCAGGAGGCCGGCGACCTTTCCGCATTTGAACTTGACGATTGCGCTATCGAGCGACCGGCTGACACTTCTCATGGCGAGTGGACCTCCACCATGGCCCTGAAGTCCGCCAAGCTGGCCCACTGCGCCCCGCGCAAGATCGCCGAGGCCATCGTTGCCCATATGCCCGAGGATCCCGCGATCGAGAAGGTTGAGATCGCAGGCCCCGGTTTCATCAACTTCTACCTCTCCGTTGCCGTCAAGAATGCCATCTTTGGCGAGGCTCGCGAGAAGGGCATGGACTTCGCTAAGTCCAACGTCGGTGGTGGCCTGAAGACCCAGGTCGAGTTCGTTTCCGCCAATCCCGTCGGCCCCATGCACATCGGCCACGGCCGCTGGGCCGCGCTGGGCGATTCGCTCTGCCGCGTTATGGACCACGCCGGCTATGAGATCCAGCGTGAGTTCTACATCAACGACCACGGCTCTCAGATGAACACCTTCGGCAACTCCATCAGCACGCGCTATATGCAGCTTGCCGACATCATCGCCAAGCAGGGCGTTGATATCGACGAGGCTCACAAGCTGCTGATCGCCGACCGTGACGCCTTTGTTGCCGACGAGAACGACGAGCACCCCGAGACCCATCCGTATCAGGACAACTTTGCCGAGACCTTGGGCAAGGACTCTTACGGCGGCGACTACATCATCGACGAGGCCGCCGAGTTCTGGCGCACCGACGGCGACAAGTGGGTCGACGCCGATCCGCAGGAGCGTATGGAGAGCTTCCGTGAGCGCGGCTACGTGAAGATGGTCGACAACATGCGCGACCTCTGCCACGCCGTCAACTGCGACTTTGACCGTTGGTACTCCGAGCGCTCGCTGTATGTGAAGGACACCGAGGGCGAGACCGCCGGCACCTCCGCCGTCGACCGCGCTTTTGAGAAGCTCGACAAGATGGGCTACCTCTACACCAAGGACGGCGCCCTGTGGTTCCGCTCCACCGACCTGGGCGATGACAAGGACCGCGTTCTGATCAAGTCCGATGGCGAGTACACCTACTTCCTGTCTCTTATACACATCTGACGCTGCCGACGATAAGGCTC
>USBX01000207.1 GCA_900552995.1 uncultured Collinsella sp. | reverse complement strand
GTCCCCTGCAGCCCACTTTTCGACCGAATTGTGGGCTGCAGGGGACCGGCCAGTGGGGGTAGCTAAAAAGCCCCGTCCCAAATTAGCTACCCTGTTTCACTGCAACTCGTGGTGAGGTCGTGAGCCTGTAAAAGGTGTGCGTGCGCTTGCCGTTCGTATCTGCTATCATTCCTAGTCTGTGCGCTCATGCGGGCGTGGCGGAATTGGTAGACGCGCCAGATTTAGGTTCTGGTGGGATTCCCGTGAAGGTTCGAGTCCTTTCGCCCGCACCAACGCATCTGCGTCGGCTTCGGCCGTCGCGACTCTTTGTTGCATAAAGGTACCAGCACCTCAGATAAGCTGGGCAGTATGAGGAGGAACGTGTTGAACATCACCGCTTCTGACGTCAAGGACGCCAAGCTCACCGCTACGGTCACCATCCCGGCCGCCGACGTCGACGCCGCGATCAAGAAGGCCTACAAGGACACCGCCAAGAAGTACCGCTTCCCGGGTTTCCGTGCCGGTAAGGCTCCCCGTCCGGTCATCGATTCCGCTCTTGGCGCCGAGGCTACCCTCGCTCAGGCCACCAACGACCTGATCGCCGCCAACGAGCCCGCCGTCCTCAACGAGCTGGACATCGTCCCCACCAAGAACGGTGACTACAAGGAGCTCGACCTCGCCAAGGATCACGAGGACTACACCTACACCGTCGAGTTCTCCCTGCGTCCCGCCGCCGAGCTCTCCTCCTTCGACGCCGTCGAGATCGAGATGCCTCCCGCGGAGGTCACCGAGTCCGAGATCAACAACCAGGTCGAGATGCTTCTCAACTACCGTGCCACCTTCGAGGACGTCGAGGGTCGCGCCGTCGAGGCCGAGGACTACGTCACCGTCGACCTCAAGGCCGTCGAGAACGCCGATAACTTCGCCGCCGAGGGCCGTATGCTCATCGCCGGTAGCGACAGCAACCCCAAGGAGTTCAACGAGGCCCTGATCGGCGCTAACGTTGACGACGTCAAGTCCGTCACCTGGACCGACGAGGCCGAGGAGGGCGAGGAGGCCGAGACCCACACCGTCGAGGTCACCGTCAAGGGCATCAAGGTCCGCAACACCCCCGAGCTCACCGACGAGCTCGTCAAGTCCGACTTCGGCTTCGACAGCATCGACGCTATGCGCGACGCCATCAAGATCGAGATCAAGCAGGACAAGGCTTCCCGCCTGCCGGCCGAGAAGGAGAACCGTTGCGTCTCCGCTCTCGCCGAGCGTCTGCAGCTCGACGAGATGGATGCCGACTACGAGCAGTCCGTCTTTGAGGAGCTTGGCCAGAACTTCCTGTCCAACCTCGCTGCCCGCGGCATGACGCTGGACACCTGGCTGCCCGCTTCCGGCCTGACCATGGAGCAGTTCATCGGCGACCTGCACAAGCAGGCCAACGACGTTGCCCGTGAGTCCCTGGCGCTCGACGCCCTCGCCCGTGAGCTCAAGATTGAGGTCACCGAGGACGACATCAACGCCGAGTTCGAGAAGGCCGGCGTCAAGGACGTCGAGGCTTCCAAGGCCGAGTTCATCGCCGATGGCCGTATGCCTGCTGTCCGCGAGTCCATCCGTCGCTCCAAGGCTGTCGACCACCTGGTCGAGAACGCCAAGGTGACCGAGGTCGACGAGACCGCCAAGGACGCCGAGTAATTCTCGCCACCTTGCCCGCGAGCGCATGCGTGCGCCTGTGATGGGGTAAAGTTATACACCGGTTATCCGGTTGCTTCGTACGGTGCCAGCCAATGCATAGCATGCGGGCACCGTACGTTTATCTAGAACCAATTTGGTCCGCAAGAGAGAAATGGAGATGCGTATGATCGCTAAGTTCGATTCCGCCCTCGTGCCATACGTTATCGAGCAGACGCCGCGCGGCGAGCGCAGCTACGATATCTATTCGCGCCTGCTCAACGACCGCATCATCTTCTTGGGCGAGGAGATCAACTCCGTCAGCGCCAACCTGGTCGTTGCCCAGCTGCTGCATCTTGAGAGCCAGGATGCCGAGAAGGATATCTCGCTCTACATCAATTCGCCCGGCGGCGAGGTTTACTCCGGCCTGGCGATTCTTGACACCATGAACTTTATCAAGCCGCAGGTCTCCACCATCTGCGTCGGTATGGCTGCGTCCATGGCCGCCGTGCTGCTTTCGGCTGGCGCCAAGGGCAAGCGCTTCTGCCTGCCGCACTCCAAGGTCATGATTCACCAGCCCAGCGGCGGTGCGCAGGGCCAGCAGACCGAGATCGAGATCGTGGCCGAGGAGATCAAGAAGACCCGTCGCGAGCTCAACCAGATTCTGTCCGACGCCTCGGGCCAGCCCATCGAGAAGGTCCAGGCCGATACCGAGCGCGACAACTACCTGACCGCTGCCGAGGCCCTCGACTACGGCCTGATCGACCGTATCGTCACCTCGCGCGATCTCGCCGCGAAGGACGCCTAGGATGGCAGGAAACATGCAGGACAACTTTGACGAGAATGGCAACCCCATCCGCTGCTCCTTCTGCGGAAAAGAGCAGGGGCAGGTCCGTCGCCTCGTAAAGGGTCCGACCAACATCTTTATCTGTGACGAGTGCGTCGCCGCTTGCTCTGAGATCTTGGAGGAGTCGCTGGCTTCGGACTTTATGGACGCTGCCCGCAACGGCAAGCTGCCGGGCTTCCTCAACGATCACGGCCAGGCTGCTGGGCAGCCCGCCGTGGACCCCGAGGCCGAGGGCTTTGAGCTCGAGGACGATCGCCAGGTCATCACGCACGTGCCGACGCCGCACGAGATCTATGACGAGCTTTCGGCCTATGTTATGGGTCAGGAGGACGCCAAGCGCGCCATGTCGGTTGCCGTGTACAACCATTACCGCCGCGTCATCGAGGGCGGTGCTGCGCTTTCGGCCTTTGACGACGGTTTGGACTCGCAGCTTGACGATGACATGGACGAGGTGGAGCTCGCCAAGTCCAACATCCTGCTGCTCGGTCCCACCGGTAGCGGCAAGACCC
>USBX01000206.1 GCA_900552995.1 uncultured Collinsella sp. | reverse complement strand
TATCGTCGGCAGCGTCAGATGTGTATAAGAGACAGTCAACAGTGCCCTCGCCAAGCGACACATCAGCCGGCGCAGCATTGAGCACGCGCACGGTCTTGCCGGCAATCACGCAACGAGCAGGCGCGGTATCGGACGAGGCCAGCACATGACGCACGCAATCGAGCGCAGCCATCTGCGGATCCAGACGCATCTCCAGCTTGGAAATCTTGGCAGCATGGGTAACGAGTGCCTCATCCTGATCAGTCCACACGGCGGTGCCATCGGCAAGAGAAGGAAGCGTATCGGCAAGCAGTTTGCCGCCAAGCTCACCAAGCTCCATGGTCAGCGCCTCAGTATGCTTACCGGCAACCGACGTGGAAGCTTGAGCACAATAAGCACCGGTATCCACGCCATGTCCAATGCGCATAATGGAAACGCCGGCAACCTCATCACCAGCAAGAATGGCACGCTGAATAGGAGCAGCCCCACGCCAACGAGGCAGTAAGGACGCATGAACATTCACAATGCCAAGCGGCGCCATGTGCAGCACTTCATCAGGCAAAATACAGCCATAGGCAGCCACGCAGAAAATGTCAGCCTGGACAGCCTGAAGCGCCTCAACAACCTCAGGCGTCATACGATTTGCCTCAACAACCGGCAACCCCAGCTCAAGCGCCTTGGCCTTAACAGGAGAAGGCTCAAGCTTCTTACCACGCCCACGAACAGCATCGGGACGAGTAACAACAAGCGCAATCTCATTACCAGCCTCAACAAGCGAAGCCAGCGAAGGCACAGCAAAATCAGGCGTACCCATAAACACAATACGCATAAAGAACGTCTCCCCTCAACCAAAGCCGAGACGGCTACAAATAACAGCGGAAAGCCAAGTCACCAGCCCATCCGCAACAACATTTCAACGAGAACAAATATACCCAAAACCAAAGAAAGAGCCGCATAAAAGCAGCCCTCTCTCAACAAAGACTATCAGCGAAGACGCCCCTCCCTGGCCCGACGGCACCCGGGCGAGACAAGCAGCGTCAACGTAGTCCCCGGGTCGCCCGCCTATATCGTCCCGCGCGCAGTTTCGCAGCGCAGCGAGAATGTTTGAGCACGGGATGATATAGGCGGGTGCCCCGGGGACGGACAAACCTACTCCGTCTCGCCCGGTCGAGCGCCGCGGGCCAGGGCGTCCTGGTACTCCTTGACGGCTTTGATCCTCTGCATCGGCTTCAATCGCTCGAACATGGTATTGCCGTGCAGGTGATCGATCTCGTGCTGCAGGCACACGCAGAACAGGTCGCCCGAGGCCTCGTAGCGAATCAGGTTGGCATCCAGATCGTATGCCTCGACGACAACGTGGTCAGGACGCTCGATCTCGCAGCTGATGCCAGGAATGGAAAGGCAGCCCTCGCTAAAGGGCACCAGATGGTCACTCTGCTCAACAATGACGGGATTGATAAGCACGTACGGGTCGTAGTCGTTCTTGTCGCTGTAGTCGCAGTCGATGGTGACGAGCTGAATGAGCTCGCCGATCTGCGGGGCAGCCAGGCCGCAACCGCCGTTCTCGAACATCATCTTCTTCATCTTCTCGGCAAGCGCTTCGATCGCCGGGGTGATCTCCTCGATGACGGCGCACTCCTGGCGCAGACGAGGATCGGGCGAAAGTACGATTCCGTTGGCTTCCATGGCCATCCTTTCGGGTTGTTACATCAAATCATAGGCATCGACGTCAACGCTCACGCTCACGCCGCGCACAGAGCCCACCTCTTTGAGGCAGGCGTCGATATCATCAGAGACATGGTACCCCACGGGCGACTTCACAAGCAGGTGATAGCGATAACGATCCTTGGCTCTCTCGATTACACACGAAGCCGGACCAAGCACCTGCGGCACAGCGCTCCCCGCCCGCAAAAAATCGGGAGCGGCGGCATGCCAGCGGCGCTTGAGCAGCTTTGCGATGCGCCCGATGTAGTCTTGCGCGTCATCCGCGTTCGCGGACCACACCAAAATGTTGACCAGGCGCACGAAGGGTGGATACAGTGCATCGCGACGCTGATCAAGGTCGTAGTCGGTAAAAATCGAACGGTCGTGCTCGGTGACGGCGCGAATGACCGGGTCCTTGGGTAGGTAGGTTTGGATGATGACCTCGCCGGGGCGATCGCCGCGCCCAGCACGGCCGGCGACCTGCTCCAGTAAATCGTAGGCGCGCTCCCCTGCTCTAAAATCGGGCAGCTTTAACGCAAAGTCGGCATTGACCACGCCCACAAGCGTGACCTCGGGAAAGTCGAGACCCTTGGCGATCATCTGTGTGCCCAGCAGCACCGCGCAATCGGCGGCATCGAACTGCTCGAGCAGCTTTTTGTGCGCATCCTTGCCGCGCGTGGAATCGGCATCCATGCGGATGATGGCGACGTCCTCGGGCAGCATCTGGTGCAGTGCGTCCTCAATCTGCTGCGTGCCCAGGCCCATTTTTGCCAAGTAGCGACTGCCACATTTGGGGCAACGACTCGTGGGCGCGGGATACGGTTGCACGCGCCAGGACGACCCACAGGTATGGCACTGCAGCGTGTGCGTGCGCTCGTGATACGTGAGCGCAGTGGAGCAGTGATTGCAGGTAGGGACGCAGCCGCACTCGCGGCACATCAAAAACGGCGCAAAACCGCGACGGTTGTGCAGCAGCACGGCCTTCTCGCGGCGCTCGACAACGCGTTCCAAGCCTTCCATCAGCGGTTTTGAGAACATGGAGCGGCTGCCGTGCGAAAACTCGCGGCGCAGGTCGGCAATGCGGACCGTAGGCAGCACGGCATGTCCCGGGCGCTCGGGCATCTCGACGCGTGTCCAGGTGGCACCGTTGAACGTGCCGCGGCGGCAGCGGTCGAGGGCCTCGGCAGAAGGCGTGGCCGAGCCCAGCACGAGTGGGCAGCGATAGCGGCGCGCCATCTCGGCCGCCACCTCGCGCGCATGATAGCTGTCTCTTATACACATCTCCGAGCCCACGAGACACTCGCTAATCTCGT
>USBX01000205.1 GCA_900552995.1 uncultured Collinsella sp. | reverse complement strand
CGCCCTCGAGGACGCGCTCGAGCGGACTGTCCGTGGCCTCGGCCTGGAACAGCAGCTGCAGCGCCTGACTGCGGGCAAGCGTACGCCCGCGATAAACCTTAAGGCTCAAAGGTTACTCCTTGGGGAAAACGAGGCCGTCGATGCAAACGTCAACGCGCTCGACCTCGACGCCCACCTGGGCATCGATGGCGGCGACCACGGCGGCGCGAACGGCCTCGGCGAGTTTCTTGAACGGATAGCCAAAGAACACCACGACGCGCACGGTGAGTGCGAGCTTGTCGCCGACGACCTCGGCCTCGACCGCCGGCTCAGAAGCCGGGGCCTTGGACGAGAGCATCATGGAGACAAGGTTGGTGGCAAGGTCCTTGACGCCAACGGAGGCGATGCCCTCGACATCCGACACGGCGCGCGAGACGATGGCGGTCAGAACATCGGGCGAAATGCCGATGCCGTCAATCTTGATTTCCTGGGGCATGAGTCCTCCTAGAAGAGTTGGTTGCTAGACGCGGGAGACGAACTTGCCGTCGCGGGTGTCAACCTTGATGACCTCGCCCTCGTTGAGGTACATGGGGACCTGGATGACAGCGCCGGTGTCGATCGTGGCCGGCTTGGTGGAACCCTGGACGGTGTCGCCCTTAAAGCCCGGGTCGGTCTGGACGATGGTGGTCTCGATGAACATCGGCGGGGTCACGCCCATGAGCTCATCGTCGGCGAAGAGCAGCTGGCAGATGTCGTTCTCGCGCAGCCACTTGGAGTTCTCGCCCACCATGTCCTCGGGAACGGGAACCTGCTCATAGGACTCGTTGTCCATGAAGATGTAGTCGGTGCCATCGTTGTAGAGGTACTGGAACTCACGGGTGGTGAGCATGACGCTCTCGAACTTGGTGCCGGCGTTGCAGGTGTTCTCGACGACTCGGCCGCTCTTGATGTCGCGGGTCTTGTAGCGCACAAACGCGCCGCCCTTGCCCGGCTTGACATGCTGGAACTCGACGATGGTGTAGACCTTGTCCTTGATACGGAGACCGAGGCCGTTCTTGAAGTCGGCGGTAGAAATGGTAGGCATAGCGACCTTTCTTGTTATGGGCAGAACGCACAAGCGTCCAAATTACATACGACCAAAATTATACACTTGCAGAAGGCGCCTGCAGCGAGCGCATAAAAAGAGAACGCGGGGCGTCCGAATCTATCCGAACGCCCCGCCCCAAAAATCTATCGAAATGGGCTAGCAATCGATGACGTGCAGGTCGTGCGGGGTCTTGGTGAAAGGCTCGTAGCCGTTCTCGGTGACCACGCCGTAATCCTCCAGGCGCACGCCGCCCACGCCGGGCAGGTAGACGCCGGGCTCCATGGTAATAACCGAGCCGACCTCAATGATGTTCTTGCTACGGTTGAAGTTGGGCAGCTCGTGGATGTCAATGCCCACGCCGTGGCCCAGACCATGGTTGTAGTAATCGCCATAGCCGGCATCGCCGATGATCTTCTTGGAAAGCTTGAAAATGTCGTTGCCCTCGACGCCCGGATGGATGGCGGCGACGCACTCCTCGTGCGTACGGCGCACGAGCGCGTACAGGTCGAGCTGCTCCTGCGTGGGCTCGCCCATAACAACAGTGCGCGTCATGTCGGAGCGGTAATCGCAGTAGCCCGCGCCGTAATCCATGAGGACAAAGTCGCCCTTCTCGATCACGCGGTCGCTCGGCACGGCATGCGGGTTGGCGGTGTTGGGACCGCTCGCCACGATGGAGCCGAAGGCAAGGCTGTCGGCGCCGTTGGCGAACATAAAGTTCTCGAGCTCGTTGCGAACCTGCTTCTCGGTCATACCAGGCTTAATAAACCCGAGCATGTGCTGGAAGGCGGCATCGGTGATCGACTGCGCATGGCGCATGAGCTCGATCTCCTCGGCGTCCTTGATGGCGCGCATCTTGCGGATGTCGTCGTGCATCAGCGGCAGCATGCAGGCGACGGAGCGGTCCTCCAGGCCGCGCTGAATGCCCTGGTAGAAATTAATCTGCATATCGTCTTCGACAGCGCAGACACGGCACTTGTTGGCCGCGATTTTGCCGGCGACCCAACCGGGGATGGTGCCCTCGTCCATGTCGTAGACCCAGGGGCTGCCGGCGGGCGTGTTCTCCTCAAAGCTGTTGAGGTAGCGCGAGTCGGTATGGAACAGGCACTGGTCGGCCGTAATAAACGCAGCGTGCGGGAACTCGAAGGTGTAGTCGAAGACGCCCTTCACGCCCGTAAGCCAACGAAGGTTGGCCTCGTCGCGCACCACGATGGCGTCGTAGCCACGCTCGGCCATCAGGGCACGGACACGCTCGATACGACCGGCAGGGCCGGCAGCAAACTCTGACATGCAGATTCCTTTCTTGTTGTCTCTATAAAGACGGGACGGGTCTCAACCGAACGACGGAATCGCATGCGATCCGCAACCGATTGGAAACCCGCCCCTCAACATGATACGAAAGACGATGGAAGTCAATAAATCTTAGAGAAGTTCTTTGCGAGAAGCCAAGTAGGCGTGAGCATGGCGCTCAAGAACCTCGTCCTCAACGTTCGTTAGGCGAATGGCGCCGAGTGCCGCGGGCAGCGGCAGCATGCTGCGGTTTGAGCGCGCGAACTGCTGCCTACGGAACTCCTCGATATATGCGGCAGGCTCCAGATCGAAGGCAAGTTCCTCGATACCAAAGTCCTCCAAGCAGTCATCGACCTCAAAGACGTAATCGATATCGAAGTCGCAGGCATCATGTGCTAGGCGCGCCTCAAAGCGCATGCCCTCGGACAACAGCTGGTAGGCAGGGACCTGCGAAGCGGCATCGCCTAAGCAGGCGCGCAGGGTACGCTCCCCCGTCTTGCCAAAATCGAGCGCATGGCGAGCGCTCGGGTTCGTGGCCATCAGTACGTCCTTACGGGCAGTCTGAGACCATTGAACGGCATTGACGAGCGCAACCTCCTCGCCCGCGAGAATCTCGGGGACGGTCTCAGTAAACTGATTCCAGCGGGACT
>USBX01000204.1 GCA_900552995.1 uncultured Collinsella sp. | reverse complement strand
TCGTCGGCAGCGTCAGATGTGTATAAGAGACAGGCATATAGGCGTCCGCACCGCTCGCGACCAGGCCGCTCACCAGCGCCGCCTCGAACATATAACTCGAGCGACGCGTGTCCTTGCCCACGATCACGCGCGCCTTGCGCTCGCGGTTGGTGCCGTAATACCAGCCCACAAAACGGCCAATCTTATAAGCGTGCTCTACCGTCAGCCCAACGTTAGCCTCACCGCGAAAGCCGTCGGTGCCAAAGTACTTCATGCGCTCTCCTTACAAAATAGGGGCGAACAGATTGCCTGTCCGCCCCAAAATGGTACTCGATTATCTGCGCTACCAGAAAAACCCTACGCCGACGCGCTGTCGCGAGCCGCCTGGCATGTAGGAGTCTGACGCAGTGTAAGCGGCTTGTCCCCCGCCTCGGCCGACGTGGTCAGCGTATACGTGATCGTCGTCGTCTCGCCAGCATGCAGGTCAACGGTGCCCGAATAGAAGGGGATTCCATGCCACGTAGCGGCGCCAAGACCAAACTGGGTGCCCTCGACGGTCAGATCAGTAATGTTGCCGCCCGTCGGGGCAAACAACGAGACATTCAGACGCTCGTCGTCGCGCGCTGCATCGGGCGCGCTCGCCGCGACGTAGTCGGGCAGCTTGCCGGCCTCCTCCTGCGTCATGATGTTCGTCAGGGTAACGGTGATGCGATACGAGCACGTGCCGTCACCGTTCTTGACGCCCTGGCCAATCTGCGTATCGGCATTCAGGTACCAGTCGAGCTTGGAGAAGCTCAGGTTGTTAAAGTAGACACCAGCAACGGGATCTTCACTCGGGTCATCCGGATCGGGCAGCGAGGCGTCGATGTTCATCTGCTTGATAGCGTTCTGCTCGTCATCGTTTCTCATCCACGCGATCAGGCGGCCCTCTTCGGCACCGCGCTCAACGGCGCTGACAAGCTTCGTAACATCGACATCGCCGATACCGCCAAGGATCTTGTCGAAGGCAGCGCTGGCGACGGATGCAAAGATGCCGTCCGACTCCTCGACCGGATAGTTCCAGTACACATCGTGCATGAGGACCTTTGCGGCGTTGGTGCCGTCGACAACCGTTCCGTCGGGCAGCGACACGTTACCGACCAGGCCCAGCAGATACTGCAGGAACACCGGGTCGATACCCACGACGCCGTCAACGTCCTGGCCATATTGAGATTTCCACAGGGCTGCGACACGCTGCGAGTTGCGGGGCCAATCAGGCGAATAGGTATTGCCCGAGATGTATAGGTTGCTGTGGTCACCAAACAGCGTCTCATCTTCTTCGTCGACGCTCTCAACCGCCTCGTCTTTGCTGCGCGCAATGCAGGGAACAAACTCGCCAATCGACATCTGGCCGTCGGTGACCGAAATCAGGCCCTGCGAACCGCCAAAGCCGCCGCAGGCACGAATCTCGACGTTGTTCATGGCGTACATAAGGTAGTTGCGCGTCTGGCCGTTGGCGCCGAGCATCTGGGGAAGGACGGGGGCGACCTTCTCCGCCGCGTCAACCGCGCCGTTGAGGGTGGCAAAGCCGTCCTTGGCCTTATCGACCAGCTCGGTCACCTGGGAAATATGAGTATCGCCAATGCCCTGGATCTTCTCGTTGGCGCTCTTGAACACCTTCGAGCTGCTGGAAAGCGAATCGGCGACCGCCTGCAGCGCGGACACGTTAATCATGCCGTCCTGGAACAGCTTGCCGGGCGTGGCCTGCGAAAGGTTGTCGGCCATGGGAACCAGCGCGTTGCTCGAGACATCGGACAGGGCATCAATCATGGTGCGGGCCGCATTGATATCGCTGCCATACACCGGGATAAACGAAGCCGCCGCCCACAGCGGGCTCGAGGTCTCCGCCTTCATGCTGTCGCAGAGCTCATCGATCTTCTTCGCGTCGTCAGGCAGCGTCGAAAAATCGCCCGACGTGACCTTGTCCTTAAGGCCACCGACGATCTCGACAGCCTCCTTCGCTTCGCTCTTTACGGTCTTTGCCGAGTTAAGCAGCATAAAGCCGCTTGCGCCAAGCGCAACGAGAAGCACCGCGACTACGGCGGCAATAATGGCGCCGGTGTGACGCTTTTTGCGCTCGCCCTTGCGATGGCGATGACGGACCAGACCGTCAGAGGTCGAACTCGACGAAGCGTCGCTACCGTAGTTCAAGCCAAAATCGTAATAATCTTCCTTGGAACCCGAGCCCGCAAACTCGGCACCGCTATCATCCAGGCGGGCGAACGTGCCAGTCTCGGAGGCGCCGGTGTAGATCGTGCCAAGGTTACCCGTAAGCCCCGCGCCACCGGCAGAGGGAGTATTGTTGTCGGCCTTGCCGGCATTAACGTTGCCGGCGGCATTCGCGGCGTTGGCAGCACCTGCGTTGTTCGCAGGTACCGAAGGAGCCCCGCTCGGCTGCGACGCGGAGGTTGCACCGCCCGCAAAGACATCCCCTCTTGCACGGCCGGTCTTTTTTGCCTTTTGAGACTGCTCGTACAGAGCGGTAAACATCGCCGTCTCGCCCGGGGACACGCGCTTACCGGAGCCGCCCTGCCCAGCGCCGCCCGGCGTGCCGACCTTACCAGCCCCGTTCGGACGCGGCGGAACTGCAGGACGGCCGCTATCGCTGCCCTTAAAGTGATTACCAGCCATAAAGAAATCCTCGCAATTGAGTCGCAATGAAAAAGTCCATAACGTTACTAGTTTATGGCATTTTGAGCATCGACAGCTAAACTCCAGACACGGACATCAATTGGCGAAAATACGGCGCAACACCTTTTCTGTCTTGGCGGCGGCGTCAACTACACCGTGAGGAACATCATCACGATGATCATGGCAAAGCCGATAAGGTCGGTCGGCAAAAACACCGTGCCCAGCATAACGGCGCTCGTGATGGTCGCCGAAACCGGCTCCACAGTTCCGATGAGGCTCGCACGCACCGAGCCGATGTCCTTAACGCCCTGCATATAGAGCCTGTCTCTTATACACATCTGACGCTGCCGACGATAAGGCTC
>USBX01000203.1 GCA_900552995.1 uncultured Collinsella sp. | reverse complement strand
AGATTAGCGAGTGTCTCGTGGGCTCGGAGATGTGTATAAGAGACAGTCTCTGCACGGTACTCATCGTGAGCGGTCGCCACCGGCAGCACACGCCCATTAAACACAAGTGCTTCTCGGGGCACGATGGATACCTTCGCATGTTCGGTATCCGTCTTTGTCACCGTACCCAGGTAGTTCTGCGTAATGCGGCAGAAGTACTCGCCCTCGCCGTCGCTGTCGAGCTGAGCGATCGAAAGCATCTCCCCCGTCTGGCCCTTTAGCGGCTCTGCCTTGCCGCCATCGGCGGGCACGCGATACCACTGGTAGCTCAGCTTGACGTCTGCAGCGGATCCAGAAGACACGGCCGCATGGACGCGAACGTTGCGCCCCGCCTCGGCGGCAACCGAAAGTTCAACCGGATCGCCCTCGTAAGCACTCGCATCCTGCGGCTGAGCGAGCACCTCCGGAGTCGCAGCCTTTGCGAATTCAAACGTGACCTGCTGCGGAGCACTCACGCCACTCAGCGTGACCTCATACGCCCCACCCTTATAGTCAGAAATATCAAGGTCATAGGCATTGCCGGCCGAACCATCCTCGCCAGCCTCTTCGGCAACGGTCACGCGCGTCAGGTAGCAGCCCTCATCGGGCGCCGCCGAAAGCGTCACCTTGCCATCCGTGGCGACCAAAGCAGACTCCGGATCAACCGATCCGTTGACCGCTCGGGCCGTCACCTTGTACTTAGGCGCCTCCGCAAAGCGCGCCTCGACAGTCATGTTGTCCTCGGGGACAAACGTCCAGGTAGCATCCGTGCTCAGCGGGTCATCGCCCAGCGACCCGTCGTCGTTGCGTGCATACCACCCATCGAACACATAGCCCGCATCGGGAACGGCAGTCAGGGTCGTGGGCTCACCGTTCTCGACTTCGTTGGTCACGGCATAGCCCAGAGATTTGTCCTCGGAGGAACCCTCGACGTGTCCGCCCTGACGCGAATCCACCGCCGTAACCGTCATCGACGCCCGCTCATAAACGGCCGTAAAAGTACGGTTGCCAAACACAACGCGGTTGATCACCGGTGTGGCGCCCACAGGCATGCCGTTCTCGTCGACCCAGTATTTAAACTTCCAACCCTTGTGCGGCACGGTAAACATAATCGCCGCGGAGTGGTAGGAGCCGCCGGTACCAAGCGCAACCATGCTAAAGCCCGCGTCCTTGGGATACGTAGCGACCTGAACATCGCAGCCCGTCTCATAGAACACGGCCGTAAGCTGCCTATTCTCCTTTGCGGTACCGATATAGAACGCGCTGTAGCTCACCGTGACACCTGCATCGTCGACCCAATGCGAGAAGTGGTATTTCTTCCACGGGATCGCGATCGCCATAAACATATCGCCCCTGTCGTAGGACCTGCTGCCGGCAGGAATGCCATCGACCAGAAGGGCCGTACCGCGGAAGATGGACGAGCCGGTGACGGTAATGGTCACCTGTCCATCGGATTCGAACTGCGCGTAGTACGTAATGTCCTGCGTGGCGGTCACATCGAGAGTCGTCGCAGTCTCGACAATCGAGGTGCCCTCCTTATCGATGCTCCAGCCCACAAAGCGATAGCCCATACCGGCAACAGCGGTCAGCTCCACCTGATCACCCACGGCAAAGCTACCGCTGCCCGTAACACGGCAGCCCCTGTTCGATGCCTTGTCCCTCACCACGACCTCGCCCGTAACGGTCACCTCGTACGGATCGGCAAACACGGCCTGAAGCTCCAGCGTATCGTCCTCGAGCCTCTCGACCATATCCTTGTCGAGCTTAACCCAACAATGGGCGTCACAGGTCAGCAGCGACTTGTTGCCCTCGGCATCCAGGACATACCAGCCTGCAAATCGCTTGGTCCCCACTGGCGTAGCGTTGAGTTCGACCGTATCACCGAATTGATAGGAACCCTCGCCGCTCAGGGTGCCCACGCTATCCTCACTCGAGCTTAAAACGACCTCATAGGACTTAGGCGTAAAGGCCGCCTTATAGGTGGCGTCGCCCGTAACCTTAACGGTATAGTCGGGGTTCTCGCTGACTGTCTCGTCCTTGCCGTCCGTCCAACCCGCAAACGAATACCCGATGTTTGCAGTCGCGCGAAGCGTTGCACGGTCGCCGGCCTCATAGCCGCCAAAGCCGCTCACGGCTCCGCCCTCGGCAGGCGAAGCAACGGTATGCACGACATACGAACCCGACGCAAAGACGGCATAGAGCGACGTATCCTCACGCACGGTAAATCGATAGGTTTTCTTGGAGCTCACGCACGTGCCGTTACGGAACCAGCCCACAAAAGCCGTATCTTCGGCGGCGACCGCGCGCACGGTTGCAACCTGTCCGGCGGCATACGCCCCCGCGCCCTCGACCGTGCCCATGCTCTCTTCGCACGAGACGTCCACCGTATATTGCTTTGCCGAGAACACGGCTTGGAGCGTCGTGTCGGACGTCGGCACCACGTGATAGGTACTGTCACGGCTTACCACGGCGCCCGAAGCATCGGCCCAATACTCAAACGCATAGCCCGAAAGCGCATGCGCAGTCAGCGTGGCGGCATGCCCCGCCTCGACAGTACCCGTGCCCTCGACCCAGCCGGCGGCATTCGATTCGACCAGTGAACCGGTGCCGGAATCGACTACCGTCGTGGCGTCGACTTCATAGCTTTTTGTCATAAAGCGAGCGATGTGCACATGGCTGCGCTCCTGGTGGCAGGTGAACTCCGCATCGGCAGACTCAAACGCGCCGTCTGCCGTATACCAACCAGTAAAGACATAACCGGGATTGGGCGTTGCCTTAAGGGCAACCTCCGCGCCGCGGTCCGCAAGAACGCGGCTCGCCTTGACGGTGCCACCCTCCGAAGGATCGGCGAGGGGCACGCAGACGGTATCGATAGGCACAAAGCCCGCGGTAATAACGCAGTGCCCGGTTTTACCGCGAGCCTTCGCAACCAACGAGGTCTCGTGCTTAAGGCTCTTCAGGCGGCCATTGACGTACCAGCCCCAGAACAAAAAGCCAGGATGGGCCTT
>USBX01000202.1 GCA_900552995.1 uncultured Collinsella sp. | reverse complement strand
GCCTTATCGTCGGCAGCGTCAGATGTGTATAAGAGACAGCTTTAGCTTCCGTAGCAATGATGATCTTTCACGCCGCGGTTTGCACGTACAGCTTGTCTCCCGCATTGCGCGCGATATCGGTCGCGCCCTGGGGCTCAATTGCGATCTGATCGAGGCGATTGGCCTGGGCCACGACTTGGGCCACACGCCCTTTGGCCATGCCGGTGAGCGATTTCTCAACGATATCTATCACGAGCGCACGGGTCGCTACTTTTTCCATAACGTGCAGTCGGTCCGCGTGCTCGATGCGCTGTATGGCCGCAACGTGTCGCTCCAGACGCTCGACGGCGTGCTATGCCATAACGGCGAGTACGAGCAGCGTGTGTTTGAGCTCTCGGACATGGGCTCCTTTGACCAGTTTGACCAGACGGTTGAGGATTGCATTGCCACGGGCTATAGCGCAATTGAGCATCTGCGTCCCATGACGCTCGAGGGCTGCGTCGTTCGCATCTCGGATATTCTTGCCTACGTCGGTCGTGACCGTCAGGATGCGATCGCGGCGGGCCTGCTTTCGCCCGACGCTTTTGATGATGGCCGGGGCGGTGCCTACAACAGTTGGATCCTCACGCATGCCTCCATCGATATCGTTGAGCACAGCTATGGTAACCCGCGCATCGAGATGAGCGAGGACCTGTTTGAGGAAATTCGCCGAGCCAAGCGCGAGAACTACGAGAAGATCTATAGCAAGGGCGGTATCGAAGGCGATTCCGAGGCGGAGCTGCGCGAGGCGTTCGTAAAGCTCTACGACCGTTGCCTGCGGGATCTAAACAGTGGCGACGAGTCCTCTTACATCTTTAAGCACCATATTTCGCGCATTGAGCAGCAGCTTTCCTACTATGATCGCACCTATGCCTGGCAGGACGACAAGGATCAAGCCGTGGTGGATTATATCGCGAGCATGACGGACGGTTATTTCTGCGAGCTGACGAGCAAGCTGTTCCCTGGTCTGGAGTTTCCGCACCGTACCTATATTAACGAACGGTAGTTCGTATTAATTCGGTATACTGTTAGTGGAAAACGTTTTTGATTGATACACGGGATGGCTATGGACGACCTTTTTTCTGCTTCGACGCGCGAGCGTTCCTTTCAGAATGCGCCGCTTGCGGTGCGCATGCGCCCCAATTCGCTCGACGAGTACGTGGGCCAGCAAAAGGCCGTCGGTAAGGGTTCATGGCTGCGTGCCGCGATCGAGCACGACGTGCTTTCGAGCGTGATTCTGTACGGGCCTGCCGGTACGGGCAAGACGACGCTGGCCCACATTATCGCCAACCATACCAAGAGCGAGTTTGTTGAGGTCAGCGCCGTCACGGGTACCGTGAAGGACCTGCGTCGTGTGATTGATGAGGCCAAGACGCGCCTGAATACGTACGACCGCCGCACCATTCTATTCATCGATGAGATTCACCGCTTCTCTAAATCGCAGCAGGATGCCCTGCTGCATGCAGTTGAGAACCGTACCGTCATTATGATTGGCGCTACGACGGAGAACCCGTACTTCGAGGTCAACTCGGCACTGCTCTCACGTGGTCGCGTCGTGGAGCTTGAGCATCTGAAGGATGAGGATATCGCCACGCTTATTGAACGTGCGCTTGAGGCGCCGCAGGGCTTAAACGGTAAGTTCTCGGCCGATGAGGATACGGTTAAGACCATCTGCACGCTGGCTGCGGGCGATGCACGCTCGGCTCTGACGACGCTCGAGCTGGCAAGTGAGATCGCCGTGACGCGCCCTGATACCGAGGGTACGCCTGCACCGACGGCGGGGGAGCGCTATCCCATCACCGTGGATGACGTAAAGATCGCCAACCCGCGTCGCGGCTTTACGTATGACAAAAACGGCGACATGCACTACGACATCATCAGTGCGTTCATCAAGTCCATGCGCGGTAGCGACCCCGATGCCACGGTCTACTGGCTTGCGCGCATGATCGATGCAGGGGAGGATCCTAAGTTTATTGCACGCCGTATTATGATTCATGCTTCTGAGGACGTTGGGAACGCCGACCCGCAGGCGCTTTTGGTGGCACATGCCGCGTTTAAGTCTGCCGAGGTCATTGGCTATCCCGAGTGCCGCATTAACCTGGCTCAGGCCGCTCTCTATGTGTGCTTGGCGCCAAAATCCAACGCGTGCGAGGCTTCGATCGATGCGGCGCTGGCCGATATCCATAGCAGTGGCTTGCGTGAGGTGCCGAGCTATCTGCGCGATCGTCATCGCCCAGGCAGCGATGAATATGGTGTGTACAAGTATCCACATGATTATCCCGAAGGCTGGGTCGATCAGCGCTATTTGCCCGAGGGACTGGAGCGCGGCGCGTTCTGGCAGCCTGCCGGCCGCGGTTGGGAAGAATGGCGCGTAGAGCAAAGTGAACGTGACCGCAGCGGGAATGCACCGAAGTAGCTGCTGATAATTTTGTCCCACGTTGCTGCTCTTGGCATGTTCGGTCCCCTTTGGGGTACCATGGAAACCGTCTGTATATCGATTCCTTTGGGAGGCTTGTATGAGTCCCATTCAGATTGCCCTGCTGCTGCTCGCCGTTGCCGGCGTGTGGGCCATCGTTGAGCTCGCGCTTACCCTGCGCAAGACCCGCACCGTTGTCGACTCGCTCGATAAGACCGTGAACGACCTCAACAACACCATCGCCGAGGCTCAGCCTGTGGTGGCAAAGCTCGATGGCGCTGTCGATGAGCTTACGCCGGCGCTTGCCCAGATGGAGCCGCTGCTTAAGTCGAGCAAGACGGCAGTTGATGCCCTTACCTCCAATCTCGTAGAGGTCGAAGCCGTGGTTCGCGACATTTCCGAGGTTACGGGCAGCATGGCCGAGGCCAGCAATGCTGTGTCGAGCGTGACTGACTCTGCCGCTGGTGCTGTGCAGAAGCTCTTCAATAAGGTGAAGGCTCCTGCAGCCGACGCCGATCGCAAGCTCGCCGCTGCCGCCGCCGAGGCCGAGCAGCCCACTGAGCGCGTTCTGATTGGCGACGACGATGCCGCTGCTGACGACGATGATGTTCAGAAG
>USBX01000201.1 GCA_900552995.1 uncultured Collinsella sp. | reverse complement strand
CGTCGAGCTTGCCCTCAACCATTTGCTGGGCAAAGCGGCCCCATGCCAAAAAGACGACCGGTTGGGGCAGCTGACAGCAGCGTTCGATAACGTAGTCGGTGAGCGTGCTCCAGCCCAGTTTGGCGTGCGAATTCGCGGCATGCTCACGCACGGTGAGCGTAGTGTTGAGGAGCAGGACGCCCTGTTGTGCCCATGGGGTTAGGTCTCCCGTGGCGGGAATGGGGCAACCCAGATCGGCGTTGAGTTCCTTATAGATGTTGCGCAGGCTCGGCGGCAACTTGGTTTGCGACGCGGGGACCGAGAACGACAACCCCATTGCCTGGTTGGGTCCGTGATAGGGGTCTTGACCCAAGATGACAACCTTGACGTGGTCTGCCGGCGTGTAGGCGAGGGCATTGAGGATGTCGTCTTGTGCCGGGTAGATGGTCTGCTCGGCACGCAAAAGGGCGATGCGCTCGAGCAGCTGGTTCGTCGTGTCACGTACCGGCTGCGGCGCATCGCCCAACCAAGCTGCTATGTTGCGGTCGCGCGTTGCGGTGTCCATGGAACTCCTTAATGGCAGATGCTATGTCGGCATCTATTGTAAAGGCGCACCGGTTGCCTTTATGCCGCGGCTGTATGAAGAGTGGGGTCTACGAGACGCGCTCGGGTGCTCCTGCCATGTGAGCGTGTCCTTGCGAGCGAAGGCGCGGGAGCTCGACGGTTGCCACCATGACGCCGGTGAGGATGAGGGCGGCGCCAAAGAAGGCGATGGGGCTCAGGACCTCGCCAACCAGGAAAAACGAGAAGACGGCGGAGCAGACCGGCTCGAGCGAGAAGGCAAAGCCCGTGGTCTCGGCGGGCACGTGGGGCTGTACGAGCGTCTGGGTGATAAAGCCGTAGGCAGAGCAGATGAGTGCGAGCGCGATGACGACCGCGACCTCGCCCGGCGTGCCGGGAAGCGTGAAACCGCCAAAGGTGAATGCGGCGATACCCGAGAATAAGCCGCCGAAGCCAAGCTGCCAAACGCCCAGGGCCAGCGGGTCGACTTCTTCGACAAAGCGCTTGGCTACGATAATGTGGCTGGCATAGATAAAGGCTGAGAGCAACATGATGAGCGCGCCCGGGTTCAGGCTGGTGAAGTCGGCGCCCGAGAGCAGCAGCATGCCACAGGTGACGATGGCGGTGCCGACGAGAACTTTGCGCTCGGGGGCGCGGCGCAGCAGGGCGGCGTTGGCAAACGGCACGATTACGACCGTCAGGCTCTGCAAAAAGCCGGCGGTTGAGGCGGAGGTGAGGCTGGAACCCAGGCACATGCAGGTGAGCTCGGTTGCCATGATGGCGCCGATGATGGCGGCGCGAACCATAAGGTCGCGGTTGATGCGGAAAGCGCGCTTGTGGAAGAGCAACAGGCAGGCCGCAAAGGCGATGATGCAGCGCAGCGCAACGATGCTCGTGGCGTTCATGCTGTCCATGCCGATCTTCATGAGGGGGTACGAAAAGCCCCATGCGACGGGAACGGAAAACGAGAGCGCGATTGCTTTTTTGCGATCCATGGGACTCCTTTTGTTACAGAACGGTTTCGCAAAAAGGATTCTGCTCCCAGATTTAGATGTAGTAAAGCGAATGTATCTTCAGTATGATTAAGAAACGTTAATGTCGGTAGGAAAAGCCCTGGCAAAACGTTTTACGTCTGCATTGATGTGGAGGCACGATGGCATCGCGGTATCAGATTGTGTGTATGGTGGTCGATCGCGGCAGTCTTAAGGGCGCGGCCGATGAGCTGGGCTATACGCAAAGTGCGGTGAGCCAGGCCGTCAAGGCACTCGAGCGCGAGCTGGGCACTACGATTATCGAGCGGGGTAAGCAGGGCGTGTCGCTTACGCGCGACGGTAAACAATATCTGCCGTACCTGCGCCAGATCGTGACTGCCGAGGCCGAGCTTGAGGGCAAGCGCCAGGAGCTGCTGGGGCTTTCGTCGACTGATATTCGCATCGCGACGTTTACCAACGTGAGTCGAACCGTGCTGCCGCGCGTGATTCGCGACTTTGGAGCCCTGCACCCGGGCGTACGCTTTACCCTCAAGCAGGGCGATTACACGCGCAACGCTCAATGGGTACACGATGGCGTGGTTGATTTTTGTTTTACGGCGCGCGGATTTACCGCTGGGCTCGAGAAGCGCGTGGTCTATCACGACGAGTTGGTAGCATTGTTGCCGGCCGCGCATCCGCTGACGGCAAAGGAAAAGGTGACACTCGCCGACCTGGCGTCCGAACCGTTTGTGTTACTGGATGAGGGCGAGCAGAGCCTGGTGCTCGTTGCATTCGCGGCGCACGGGCTGTCGCCGCACGTGACGAGTGAGGTCACCGACGACTACACCATCATGGCGATGGTGGAGGAGGGCCTAGGCGTAAGTATGCTGTATCGCCGTACCGTCGAGGGCATGCGGGCCGATATCCGCGTACGTCCCATCGTGCATGCTCCCTCGCGCGACGTGGTGGCAGCTTGGCGCAGCTGGGACACCATGCCTATCGCCACGAGGCGTTTTATCGACTATATGAGCTCGCATATTGTCAATTAATGACTGGCGTGACGTTGAGTGCGGTGTTTAGCGGGCTGTCGCTTTGGCTTGGGCGGTGTGATAGGTGCGTGCCGGGTGGCAGAGCAATACCGCCACGACCATAAAGAATGCCGTGGTGCCCAGGCTGATGGGGTAGACCATCATGATGTTCGCAAAGGTACGGAAGTGCGGGAACACGCAGAATACCCAATAGAAGCGAATGCCGCAGACGCAGATCATGGTGATGAGGGCGGGCGTGAGTGAAATACCAAAGCCGCGCAGGTATCCTGACATGTTTTCGTAGAACATGCTAAAGGCGTACGCCGGGAAGATCGAGCACACGCGGATATAGCCGATCGAGACGATGTTGGGATCGCTGTTGAACAGCGACAAGATCTCGCGCCCCAGACCGACAATAACGATGATCGTGGTGAGTGCAACGATACCGCCTTCGACCAGGCAGACCTTAAGGGTCTGTCTCTTATACACATCTCCGAGCCCACGAGACACTCGCTAATCTC
>USBX01000200.1 GCA_900552995.1 uncultured Collinsella sp. | reverse complement strand
ATGCATCGTAGATGGCATCGGTGACGGCGGGCGTCGAAGACTGGGACATGGAAGTCCTTTCGAATGGAAGGGCGATCAGGCATATCGGATAACCTGCCCGAACGATACGATCCGAACCATTGTACGCGATATGCAGTACCTCGCACGCGCCGCCACCTGCAAACGCTAGCGCTATTTCCAAACGCGCTCGGCAATACGCCCGACCAGCGCAATCTTTGCCCACTGCTCGTCCTCGGTCAGCTTATTGCCAATCTCGCAGCTGGCAAAGCCACACTGCGGAGACAGATACAGGTTCTCGAGCGGCACGTACTTTGCCGCCTCGCGGATGCGCTCGACGATAACATCCTCGTTCTCGAGCTCTGCCGCCTTGGTGGTCACCAAGCCCAGCACGACCTTCTTGCCGGGAGCAACGTACTTGAGCGGCTCAAAACCACCGGCGCGGGGCGTGTCGAACTCCAGATAGAACGCGTCAACGTCCTCATGCGCAAACAGGTACGGCGCGATGGGGTCGTAGCCGCCCTCAAAAGCGTAGGTGGAGTGGTAGTTGCCGCGGCATACATGCGTGTTGATAGCCAGATCGTCGGGCTTGCCCTCGATGGCGGCATTGTTGAGCGCCACGCCCAGCTCGCTTACCTTTTGCAGGTCGACCGGGCTCATGCCGGTTTTGGCAACAAAATCGGTATCGCAGTAGATGCCCCAGGTGCAGTCATCAAACTGGATGTTGCGGCAGCCCGCGGCATACAGGTCAGCAATCACGGTGCGGTATGCTGCGGCAATGGCATCGACGAGCTCTTCGTCGGTCTTGTAGACGGCGTGCAGACTCTCCTGCTGGCCATCGCAGCGGTCGAGTGTGACTTCGGAGAACGTCTGGATCGGCGCCGGAATGGTCTGGCGCGCGACCTGGCCCTCTCCCTCGAGCGACTTGATAAATTTGAAGTGCTCGACGAACGGATGATTCTCGCCGCTAATGGGACCGGTTACCACGGCGGTGTCGGCGGTAGTCTCCTCATCGTGGAACATGTAGCCCGTGCGCGAGGCGCGGCGCTCAATGCCGTTGAGGCCCCACATAAAATCGAGGTGCCAGTAGCTGCGGCGGAACTCGCCATCGGTAATCACCTGCAGGCCGGCAGCCTTCTGCTAGGCCACTAAGTCGCGGATGGCCTCGTCCTCGACGGCCTTAAGGCCGGAAGCGTCGAGTTTACCCGCGACATAGGCGGCACGGGCGTCCTTTACAGCCTGCGGACGAAGAAAACTGCCGACGATATCGGCACGAAACGGCGCGTTCGGTTGAATCGAAGTGCTCATAGATATCTCCCTTTGCATTGGTTGCTTTACTGGGACAGAGTATGAGCGCTCATATGGACATCGTAAAATATATGTTTATAACAGTTTGATATAGATGCTTCCTATATCAGTTTGGACTGCCATAAAGAGATTTGACCCGTGCAGAGCGCAGCAGTCTAGATGTGCTGACGAATCGCTTCGATATAGGCCTGCCCGTAGCGCGTAAGTGTCGTGTTCTTGCGCGTGATGATGCCGATCTCCATGTACTCGTCTACATCGAGCGGAATGGAGATAATGCCGGGGCCGTTAAGTTCATGGCTGATCACGCCCGAACAAACCGTGTAGCCGTTAAGGCCCATGGCCAGATTGAACAACGTCGCACGGTCGCGCACGCGGATATTCTTGCGACGCTCAAAGGTCGAGGTCAGTTCCTCGGAATAATAAAACGAGTTATAGCTGCCCTGCTCATAGGACAGGAACGGGTAGTCCTCGAGATCTTCGAGCGTCACGCTGGCGTGGTCCGCCAGCGGATGGTCGGAGCACACAAAGACATGCGGCGTAGCGCAGAAGAGTCCTTCGAATACGAGCTCGTTGGCCGCCAGCATGCGCTCGATGACCTCGCGATTGTGCTCCGACAGATACAGGATGCCGAGCTCGCTTTTCATATGCGCGACGTCCTCGATAATCTCGTGGGTCTGCTCCTCGCGCAGGGTAAAGTCGTAGCGCGCGGCATCGAACTCGCGGATCACATCGACAAATGCATTAACGGCAAAGGAATAATGCTGGCAGCTCACACTAAAGTGCGGCACCTGCTCGGACGTGCCTTTGTACTTGCCCTCGAGCAGGTCGGCCTGGTCGAGCACCTGGCGCGCGTAGCCCAAGAAGGTCTCGCCTTCCTCGGACACAATGACGCCCTTGTTGGTGCGCTCAAAGATGTGTACACCCATCTCGTTTTCGAGATCGCGAATTGACGCGGTAATCGAAGGCTGCGACACAAAGAGCCGGCGCGAGGCCTCGGTGATGCTGCCGCATTCGGCAACTTTGACGACATATCTGAGCTGCTGGAGCTTCATGGCTTTCTCCCTAGACGTTCGTGACGTCGAAACCCGTCGCGTCCATCTGACGCATAAACGACGGCATCTCCCCCGTCGCGGCGCAGGCGGCAATCTGATGCAGAGCCCCGGCAACCGCATCGTCTGCCGCAGCGCCGATATGCCAGCGCGCGGCAGCCGTGACGGCCTCGTTGGCATTGGCGACTGCAACGGAATTGGGAACGGCATCGATCATGGGCAAATCGTTATCGGAATCGCCGAATACGGCCACCTCGTCGGGCGTCAGGCCCAAAGCGCGCGCCAGCTCCAGCGCAGCACAGCCCTTGTCCCAGCCGGTCGGAAGAACGTCGAACAGGCGCACGCGGTTGTTGGGAAACACGAGCGAGAGCTCCGGCACCTCGGCGGCAACACGCTCGCGCAGCTCGGCGAGCTCCTCGCGCGAACGGGCACTCCAGATATTCGCCTTGTATACCGGGGCATCGTCAACGACAGGGCGACAGGGAGCCTCTTCGCCCTTGAGCCACGCGTTGCCGCCTGACTCCATGGCGCGACGCACACGCTCGGGATCGCTTGTCACGCAATAGGCGTCGTTGTCCCAAAAGTCATCACCCAGACGGTAGACCTTCAAATAGGTATCGTCGGTCTCTTGCTCCAGGTAGTCGGCCAGGCGCATAAGGGCATCGTTATCAGTTGCGCGCCTGTCTCTTATACACATCTGACGCTGCCGACGATAAGGC
>USBX01000199.1 GCA_900552995.1 uncultured Collinsella sp. | reverse complement strand
CTCGTGGGCTCGGAGATGTGTATAAGAGACAGACCCAGCGCACGAAGGTCGGGCACACGCAGGCCAAACCCGCCGATGGAGTTGACGAACCACCACAGATGCGGCCCCTCGGCATCAAACGAAGCATCAAAACCCTCGGACGCAGCAGCAAACGCCGCAGCCGCGGGCTCCCCCACCAGCGCAACATCGCAGCCATCAAAGCCGCAGGCAAACGCATCGGCAAAGTCATCCGCAAAGACCACCAGGCGATCGCCGGGCTGCACAATCCCCAGCATCGACAGCGCCGCCGGCACATGCGAGGCCGCAACAAGACGCGCCTCACGCGCACCAGCCCTCGCAGCCCAGTCCTCTTCTAACTGTTGCACGTCCACGCGACACCGTCCCTTAAATAATAAAACTGAACCAAATTAGCCATCCTGGAAGAGCACGCGCCAGCGAGCGGGCAGCTGTCGTGGCGAGGTGCCGTGAAAGAAGAGCGACGCGTACTTCATGTACGCGAGCGACGGTTTGAGCGGCAGGTCGCCCGGCAGATGCCCGCGCAGCGTCGAGCGGTCCGGCGTTCGTTGGAACGCCGGAACTAAATTAGCCGTGGTATTCGCCGTTGTATTGGATGAGCGTCAGGTCTTCCACGCCGTCGAGCGCACGGATGGCGTCGGCAAAGGGCATATCCACGCCGTCCGAGAAGACCTCGACGGCCATCTCGACCTTGTCGCCGCGCATAGTCTTGGACTTGACGGAAAACTTGGTGCGGCCAAAAGCACGCACGATATCGTCGCCCGTGGTCAGGCCCGTGTAGTGGATGACCATCATGTACACACGCGCCTTGTCCTGGTGGCTCGCAAAACTGGCGATCATCACCACGATCACCACTGCCGTGAGCCCCACGAGCGCATACATGCCGGCGCCTGCCGTAATGCCTGTGGTAATGGCCCAAAACAGATACAGCAGGTCGAGCGGGTCCTTGACCGCCGTACGGTAGCGGACGATAGACAGAGCACCGACCATACCAAGCGAGATGACCACGTTTGTCGAGATCGCGAGCGTGACCATGCAGGTGAGCACGCACATGCCCACGAGCGTCACGGCAAAACTGCGCGAATACACCACGCCGGTAAAAAAGCGCTTGTACACGTAATAGATCAGGATGCCCATGGCGAGCGCCACGAGCAGCGACAGGCCAATCTTGGCAGGGTCGACCTGACCGAACGCCTCCAAGACGGAGTTCTTAAAAAAGTCCCTGGTGCTCATGGTTTAAATATCCCCTCGGTTCCCAAAATCCGATTCCCAGTAGTTAAAACCGCGCAGGTAGGCGGTCTTGTCATAACACAGGCAGTACTTAGAGACCGCCGTGAGTTCGGCCGCACCCGGCGGCACCATATCGCGCACCAGCTGCGGACAAAACTCGGTAAACTTAACCTCCATCACCAGCTTGCCGGGCTCCAGCACGGGCAACGCGGGCAACGTCGCGTCAAAGATGTCAAAGCTTCCCACCGCCGCACGCACGTTGCTATCAAAGGTAATGCGCACGGTACCTTCGTCCATCACCCACGGCTCGCGCTCGTAGTCCACGATGGTCCGCGGGCGCATCATATTGCAGATGCACTCGATGTAGAACTCGCGACAGAGCGGATAGGGGCTCCTCAGCAAAAAGTCGTAGTCGCCAGCCAGAATCTGCTCAAACTCGTCACGCGTGAGTGGCGCGTCCTCCTTGTAGATCCAGCTGCCGTACTTCTTTTTGCGCTCGAGCTTAATCACCTTGTCGCTGCCGTTATAGATGCGCACGCGATACTTTTTGCGCATGAGAATGCCGGCGTCTTTTTCCTCGTAGGCCGAGTTGCAGTAGTCGTCAAAGTACAGGCTGCGAATGGTGTAGCCACCCGCCCGCGCATGCTTGTCCAGCTTAAACACCGGCGCCATGCGGCAGGCAAGCGCGGCGTGCTCGCCCTCGTTAATGAGATATTTGAGCTCGTGGCGATAGCGCTCCTGCGTGGCGCGCACAGGCGAAGCCGCTAAGCGCTCAAGCAGCGCGCTAGCCCTCCTCATACGTGTCCTCCACGACCTTACCGCCGTCTTGCACGTAAAAACACTTCATGCCGTAGTGCTTGCCGTCGTCGGTCACATAGTAGTCAAACGCATCTTGTATATAGCCGTCTGAGTTGGTGGCGCGCACGCGCACAAAATACTGGCCGGTATCGGGCGCATCGCAGGTCACCTCGGGCAGTAGCACGTCCTCGGCCTTAAAAAACACGTCCTTGATGGCATAGTCGCGCGCCAGCTCCACGGTATAGCGAATGTCGCGCGCCTCAAAGTCGTAGGACGCATCCCAGTTAATGCGCAGCTTACCGTTATCGATCTGCGGCACGCCAATGTAGAACGGCATGGGCTTTTTATAGCTCTCGCGAAAGCTCTTATAGTTCTCCTCGATCTCGGAGGGAATCGCCGCGGCAATCTGCTCGTATTCGTCCTTGGTGACAGGCAGGTTGTCGATATCGGGCAAAGCAAAGACCAGCGATTCGGTAACCTCACGATAATGTTTAATCATCTTGGCCAGGCGTGCCTCGGTCATATACGAGCGCAGGTCCTTTACGGCGCGGTCGAGCTCGCTGCGGAACGATTTACTGCGCAGCGCACGATTGAATAGCACGTTGCCCCAGTAGTTGCTTACGCCGCGCTCCCAGCTCGCATAGTCCGAGAACCCGGCAAGAGAAAGCTCCAGCTTGCGCAGCATACCGTCGTTGTCCCAATCGAGGATGTACCACGTATTGGAGTTGAGCGGGCTATACAGATAGCAGTTACGGTTCTGCGTATCGCAGTTGCCCGTCAGAATCTGAAACGCCAGCCAATAGACCAGGTTCTCGGTATCAAAGTAGGTGTCGAGCACGTCATCGATCTTTTGCGATTCGTCGTTGAGCGAATCGAGCATCTCGATGAGCTTGGTGTGGTCCGAATCGCCCTTAATCTCGAGCATGCCCTCAAAGCTCGCCTGGTTGTAGTCGGGATCGTCGGCAAGCTTAATGGTGTCCTCGTAGCGATGGAAATCAAAGCTGTTCACCTTGTACAGGTGCCCGCTCTTATCTAGGCC
>USBX01000198.1 GCA_900552995.1 uncultured Collinsella sp. | reverse complement strand
GGGCTCGGAGATGTGTATAAGAGACAGCCCGGCGCTTGCCGTGCTTTCCACCTATACCGTGGGGCAGCTGTATTCGCTGGTGATGGCCGAGGACGACAAGGGCATGGCCAAGGTACCCGGTGTGGGCAAAAAGACAGCTCAGCGCCTGATCCTGGAACTCAAGAGCACCTTTGCCAAGGATAAGGGCTTTGTGCCGGTCGACGTGATTCCCGGCCAGGTTGCGATGCCGGTTCCCGCCGCCGCTCCTTCGGCGATCGATGACGCCCGTGCGGCGCTCCTTTCCATGGGCTTTAGCCCGCAGGAGACCGATGTTGCCCTGAGCGGGTATGATGGGCAGAATATGCGTGTCGAGGATCTGCTCGGCGCGGCGCTTAAGCGACTCGGAATGGATGCGTGATGTGGGAAGCCGATGACTCTCAGGACCTGTGGGCGACGCCCGGCAACTCGCCGGCGGCATCCATGGCGCACGGCGAGCGCATGGTGGGCTCGGAGCTGACGGCCGAGGACCTCGATGTCGACCGCACTTTGCGCCCCCAGCGCCTGGACGATTACTGTGGCCAGGAGCACATCAAGCAGAGCCTGCGCGTGTTGATCGAAGCGGCGCAGAGCCGTGGCGAGACGCTCGACCACGTGATTTTCTCGGGTCCTCCGGGCCTGGGCAAGACCACGCTGGCCACCGTTATCGCCAACGAGCTGGCCGCTCAGATCAAGACCACGAGTGGCCCCGCCATCGCACGCACGGGCGACCTGGCGGCCATCCTTACTAACTTGCAGCCGGGTGATGTGCTGTTTATCGACGAGATCCACCGCCTCAACCGTTCGGTCGAGGAGGTCCTGTACCCCGCGATGGAGGACTTTGCCCTCGATATCGTGATTGGCAAGGGTCCGGCGGCGCGCTCGATTCGCCTAGATATTCCCAAGTTTACGCTGGTAGCGGCAACGACCCGCTCAGGCATGTTGACCGGCCCGTTGCGCGACCGCTTTGGCATTTCATATCGCCTGGATTACTACACGGTCGAGGAGCTCGCGCAGATTGTGACGCGCTCGGCGTCCATCCTGGGCGTGACGATCGACCACCCCAGTGCGCTCGAGATCGGCTCGCGTTCGCGCGGCACGCCACGTCTTGCCAACCGCCTGCTCAAGCGCGTGCGCGACTATGCGCAGGTGCGCGGCAACGGCCCCATCGAGCTCGATATCTGCCGTCAGGCACTCGAGTTCTTCGAGATCGACGAGCTCGGCCTGGACTGGATGGATATTCGCATTTTGGAGACGCTCGCCAAGACGTTCTCCGGTCGTGCCGTGGGACTTACGACCCTTGCCAGCGCGGTGGGCGAGGACCCGGGCACGCTCGAGGATGTCTATGAGCCCTATTTGCTGCAGTGCGGGTTGATGATTCGTACGCCGCAGGGCCGTCAGGCAACCCTTCGCACCTTTGAGCACCTGGGGATTGAACCTACCGTTTAGGGCGCTTTATTTTGGCGGGCTGTTGGGCTATCGCTGGGCATCGGGTAAACATATCGCCGTTCATCGGTTATGGGCGTTTTACTATTGCGCGCCCGTGCTATGCTGAATTGGTCTTTTTCTCATTCGGTAACGAAAGGACCGCCCATGCCTACTGACATCGAAATCGCACGTTCTGTCACGCCGCTGCCCATTACCGAGGTGGCCAAGAACGCCGGCGTCGACGTTAAGCACCTTATTCCGTACGGCTTCGACAAGGCTAAGGTCGACTATTCACTGCTCAACGAGCCGACCGATCACCAGGCCAAGCTCGTCCTCGTGACCGCTATCAACCCAACGCCTGCGGGCGAGGGCAAGACCACCACGACCATCGGTCTGGCCGATGGCCTGCGTCGCCGCGGCGTCAAGAGCGCCGTGGCCCTGCGCGAGCCTTCGCTCGGCCCCGTCTTTGGCGTTAAGGGCGGTGCTGCCGGTGGCGGCTGGGCTCAGGTGATCCCCATGGAGGACATCAACCTGCACTTTACCGGCGACTTCCACGCTATCGGTGCTGCCAACAACCTGCTGGCCGCCATGCTTGATAACCACATCCAGCAGGGCAACCAGCTTGGCATCGACGTTAAACGCATCACTTGGAAGCGCGTCGTCGATATGAACGACCGTCAGCTGCGTCACGTCATCGACGGTATTGGCGGTAAGGCCCAGGGCGTGCCGCGCGAGGATGGCTTCGATATCACCGTCGCCTCCGAGGTCATGGCAATCCTGTGCCTGTCTACGAGCATCAGCGACCTCAAGGAACGCTTGGGTGAGATTGTCGTCGGCTACAGCTTTGCCGGCGAGCCCGTCCGCGCACGCGACCTTAAGGCCCAGGGAGCTATGGCCGCACTACTCAAGGATGCGCTCAAGCCCAATCTGGTGCAGACGCTCGAGGGTACGCCCGCGTTTGTCCACGGCGGTCCCTTCGCAAATATCGCCCACGGCTGCAACTCCATCATGGCCACGCGTATGGCTATGCGTTTTGGCGATGTCGCCATTACCGAGGCCGGCTTCGGCGCCGATCTGGGTGCCGAGAAGTTCCTCGACATCAAGTGCCGCATGACGGGCGTTCGCCCCAGCGCCGTCGTGGTCGTCGCGACCGCTCGTGCGCTGAAGTACAACGGTGGCGTCGCCAAGGCCGACCTCAACGAGGAGAACCTCGAGGCACTCAAGGCCGGCATGCCCAACCTGCTGCGTCACGTCGACAACATCCAGAACGTTTATGGTCTGCCCTGCGTAGTCGCCATCAACCGTTTCCCGACGGACACCGAGGCTGAGCTTGCGCTTATCGAGTCCGAGTGTCAGAAGCTCGGCGTCAACGTTAAGCTTTCCGAGGTCTGGGCCAAGGGCGGCGAGGGCGCGCTCGACCTGGCCGATGAGGTCATGCGTCTGATTGAGCAGCCGAGCGAGCTCAAGTTTGCCTATGAGGACGGCGCCGATGTGGCCGACGCTCTTGAGGCCATTGCCACCAAGGTCTACCGCGCCGACGGCGTTGACTTTACGCCGGCCGCCAAGCGCCAGCTTGCCGAGCTGCGCGAGAACGGCTTTGGCAACCTGCCGGTGTGCGTCGCCAAGACGCAGTACCTGTCTCTTATACACATCTGACGCTGCCGACGATAA
>USBX01000197.1 GCA_900552995.1 uncultured Collinsella sp. | reverse complement strand
CGTCGGCAGCGTCAGATGTGTATAAGAGACAGGCTGTCGGACTCTCCCCTGCCGATGCATTTGAGCAGGGTATCGTGCCCGTACTCGACGAGGTCTGCCGCGCCGTCGACCACGTACGCGTCGATCCCTGGATCAATGCCGGGGCCACCGTCGCCGTCGGCAATATCTCCGAGCTTGCCCTGGCCGCCCAGGTTGGCGCCACGGCCGAGATTCGCTCTTGCCTGCCGGTTCACAACACGCCCTGCATGGAAGCGCTTGCCGAGTGCGGAGCCGGTGCGTTTTGGCTCTCGCCCGAGATCACGCTCGACGAGATTGTCTCGCTCGGCGCCGCCGCGCCCGCGGCTCTGGGCATCACCGTCTTTGGCCGCCCGCGCGTCATGACAAGCGAGCATTGCATTCTGCAGGTTGCCAACGGCTGCATCCACGATTGTGCCAACTGCCGCCTGCGTGCCCGCAAGCTCTCGCTCAAGAATATCGACGGAAAGGTCATGCCCGTCCGCACCGACATCCACGGCCGCTCTCGCCTGTACGATGCCTATCCCATCGACCTCACGCCGCAGGTTCCTCAGCTGCTCGATTCTGGCGTCCGTCGTCTTATGGTGGACGGCACGCTGCTCGAGACGGATGAGGTGGGCCGTGCCGTCGCCCGCGTCCGTCGTGCCGTCGAAGCAGCGCAGACCGGCCGCAAGCCTGCCGCCCGCCTACGCGGGGCGACCTCGGGCTGCATGTTTGTGGGAATCAGCTAACCGAAAGGCTTACACGTGAACGAAGAACCTCAAGTCCTCTACTGCGACGCCTGGCTCATGGCCATCGACAAGCCTGCCGGCATGATCGTCCACGGCGACGGCACCGGCGAGCGCACGCTCACCGACTACGCCAGTGACCTGCTGCTGGCGATGGGCGACGGCTTTGCCGCGACCGACATGCAACCGCTCAATCGCCTGGACCGTGACACCACCGGCGTGGTCCTGTTCTCGCTCGACAAGCAGACGCAACCCGCCTTTGACCAGATGGTCATCGACCGCGCGTTCGAAAAGCACTATCTGGCGCTCGCCGAGGGCAAAATCGACTGGAACGAAAAGCTCATCGACAAGCCCATCGCCCGCGACCGACACGACAGTCGAAAGATGCGCGTCGGCGCCAGCGGCAAGCCGTCTCAAACGCGCGTGAAGGTACTCAAGCGTCTTAAGAGCCGTCGTGGCCTGCCCACGCGCTCGTATATCGATGTCGAGCTGCTCACCGGCCGCAAACACCAAATCCGTGTGCATCTGGCGAGCGAGCGTCATCCCCTGGTAGGCGACGACCTGTACGGCACGCCGCGTCCCTGCGGCCTGATGCTCCACGCCCACAGCGTGTCCTTCACGCATCCCGTAACCGGTGAGCACATCCGCATCGAAGCCCCCTGCCCCTGGGAGCCCTAAACCACCACAATGGGGACAGGCACCTTTGTGGTGGTTTTGCCGCAATGGCTCAGCCGCGGTCCCAAAACGTCTCGGTCTGTAACAGTTAGAACCCGTTTTCCGGTCTATCTGTTACAGATCGAGACATTCAAATCCCCCTTAAGGGAAAATCTCAATCTCTAACAGTAACTCGGCATAATCAGCCTCAGATGTTATAGATTTAGACAAACCACCAGCGTCGCCCCAAGCAATCTCAATCTGTAACATCTAGCCTGCTTTTAACGGTCTGGTTGTTACAGATTTAGACAAACCGGCAGACAACGAAAGCGGCAACGCCCGTAATGGACGTTGCCGCTTTTCTATTGAGAGAACTAAATGATTTTGGCCTTGCCCCGTCGCTAGACCGTGATGACGTTGTCCATTGCCCGGTACTTTGCGGGCACCTCGCCCGCGGTAATAATTGTTGCGTCGCGGAAGTCCGCGAACTTGACGGGCGCCACCATGCCAAATTTGCTGGCGTCCGAGATTACGAAGCGTTTGGCCGTATGGCGCATCGAGATACGCTTGACCTGCGCTTCCTCGATATCGGGAGTCGTAAAACCCTGCTCGGCGGCAATGCCGTTGGAGCCCCAAAAGCCGCAGTTGAAGTTGTAGCGTTCTAGAGTTGCCAAGGCATCGGGGCCAACGAGCGCCTCGGTCTCGGGTTTGAGCTCGCCGCCCAGCACCACGGTACGCATGCCGCGCAAAGCGAGATGCTGAGCATGGAGCACGGAATCAGTCACATAGGTAACCCCTTCGAGATGCGGAAGATGCTCGATGAGCTTGAGGGTCGTGGAACCCGAATCGATATACACAAAGCTATCGGGCTCCACCAGGGCCGCGGCACGGGCGCAGATGCGCTCCTTGTCATCGTTATGGAGATCACTGCGCTCGCTGATCGTCAGGTCGCGCGTCACGTGCGCGCGCTCCAGACTCGTCGCGCCTCCGTGCACCTTGGCGATACGGTGCGCGCGGTCGAGCGTTTGCAAGTCACGGCGAATGGTGGACGGTGTCACACCCAGGGCATCGGCAAGCTCTGGCACCGTTACTGAACCAGCCTGCTGCACCATCGAGACGATCGCATTGAGCCTATCTTCCGCGAGCATCGCTTACTCCTCCTCGGGGTAGACGACTCCCCAATCGGCACGGAGCTTGGTCATCAGCTCCATAACATCAGAAGCATAATCCAGAAGCTCACGCTTGGAATCATCGCCGGCGACGGCCTTCTCGAGGTCAGCCATCTCGTAGCACAGCGCGTAGGCCTCGGTGCCGGCGTGGACCTCCTCACGGTGACCGTCTGCAGTCCACACGATGATCGCATGGTCGGCACGCGGATACTCGTTGACCTCGATATAGCACTTGTCAAAGCTGATGACCGAGCGCTTGGGCTGCTTCGAGTGGAGCGTAAGGCTCACGACGCCCAGCTGCTGCTCGGCGTTTCGGCAGACAATGCCGCCCGCGACGTCAACGCCAGTCTCACAGGTGTTGCCCAGAGACACGACCTCAGCGGGCTGGCTTGCCATAAAGAGACGCATGACGGACAGGGCATACACGCCAATGTCGAGCATGGCACCGCCAGCAAGGTTGCGGTTGTAGAAGCGATTGGTCAGATCGCCGTACTCCTTGTAGCCTGTCTCTTATACACATCTGACGCTGCCGACGATAAGGCTCGTGTAGA
>USBX01000196.1 GCA_900552995.1 uncultured Collinsella sp. | reverse complement strand
GGCTCGGAGATGTGTATAAGAGACAGCAGCTATGCGGCGTACTTCATCATGATCATTTTCATCGTAATCGAGGCTGTTTGCCTTCCTGAGGGTCATCTTGAGCCCAAGCGCAAGGTCAACGTGTTTGCCAATATGCCTAAAGAGGTCGCGATTATCACGCTCATGAGCTTTGTGTTCGTACTTACGTTCCAGCTCTTCAGCTCCAACGTTTCGCTGCTTGTTGTAGGTCGCGGCTTTGGCGGTACCGTGGAGGCCGGTCTTGCCTCTACCGTTATGACCGTTGCCGGTATTGCGGCTGGTCTTTTGGTCGGTCCGCTGTTTGCCAAGTTCAAGAACCTGGCTATGCCGATCGCGTGGGGCGTGACGCTCGTTGGCCTGGGCCTGACGCTGGTTGCGCCCGCCTTTATGGTGCTGTGCGTTGCGGGCTTTGTCGTTGCGCTGGGCAAGGAGACCTACGTGCCGCTGGAGGGCAATTTTGCTGCCGGCAACTCTGCCCCCGAGGGACGTGCGTTTAACCTCGCCATTGGCATGGCAGGTATCAACTTTGGCATGGCATTGTCTCCCATTGTGTTTGAGGCCGTGACGTCGCCGTTTGGTGCAACGATTGACCAGAAGTTCATCGCCGGCATGATCACCTGTGCGGCTTGTGTCGTCTTTGGCGCCATTAAGTATCGCAAGCTCACCCCGGCCCAGCTTGCCGAGGCCGAGAAGATGGCAGCCGGCGGCGAGGCGGAGTAGCCGCTCGAGTAGTTGCTTTGCCGTACATCATGTTTTATCGGGGCCGCCGACATATGCCGGCGGCCCTCTTTCTATCAATGACTTTGAAAGGCTTACGGCTATGAAGTTACCTGTCAGGCGCGTTATCGGTATTCTCAACGGCTTCTTTAACCCGCTATTGCTCTGCGCGTTTCTCCCCATCATTGAAGGGGCGCCTGGCTTGGATCTGACGGGCCCCACGGGCTTTTGGGGACAACTCATCGTGGCCACGGTGATCGCCGAGGTTCTGAGCGCACTCCCGCTGTTTGGCAAAACGGTTGGTATGTGCCTGGACTTTTTTGGTTTTGAGCAGGGGAGTGCATCACACAAGATCGCCGGTACGGTCATCGGTGCCACGCTCCTTTTTATGGTGATCGGTTTTGGCGAGATTGCCTTCCAAGGAGGATTCGGAACGATTGAAGGCCGTACATTCTTCGCGCGTTGGGCCGGCCTCGTCACAAAGGGATGGGCCTTTGTGGTTATCGCCGGCGTGCTGCTCGATCCCTTTACAGCGGCTCTCGGCCGCACGATAGTTCGCGAAGAGAAGTAATAGATCCTCGCCTATCGAATGCCGGCGGACGGGGCGCCGGGGCTGTAGTCTTCCGAGCGTTTACAGTCCTGTCGCTCCGTCCGCCGGCATTCGACCGCAACATGTTGGTCAAGCATAATCTTTTGGATTCTTTTGGCGTGAGCGGCTTGGTTTTGGTAGGATTTGTCAGCGGCGCGGTTGAGGGGGTTTCAAAACTGCCGTGCAGGTAGTCGAGCTGATAACGTTTTAGCACTCTGCCAAGAGCCCTTCATTTTTAATGCGTCTGCAAAATGACTAATTGCTTTGACCTGCTGAAACACTATATGTTGTGTTTGACCTAAAAAAAGAATACAGGATATAGATGCCTCTTTGTCGTATGATAGATGGCGGACAGAGAACGAAGACCTTAACTGCCTCTTTTGAACGTGTCCTTGAGCCGCTTGATCGGCTCCTGGGAATGTCCGCATGGAGGCTTATGGTTTATCGAGAACACAGATTGCGCGACGGCGCCGCAAGACAGGGGCAAGCCCTGCCGGGCATCGTTTGGCTCTGAAGCGCAATGAGGCTACGATGCGAAAGAGGCAAGAGGATGAAGATCATCAAGCGCAGCGGCACCGAGGTTGTCTTTGACATCGATAAGATCGTCAATGCCATCCGCGCCGCCAACTTGGAGGTCGAGGAGAGCTCTCGTCTAACCGACCGCCAGGTGGTTTACGCGGCACAAAACGTCGCCGAGGCATGTGAGAACGCGGGCCACACCGTTTCGGTCGAGGAGATCCAGGATTTGGTCGAGGACGAGATCATGCGTCTCGACTGCTACGAGGTTGCCCGCCATTACATCATCTATCGCTATGTTCAGAGCCTGAAGCGCCAGAAGAACACGACCGACGACAAGATTTTGTCGCTGATCGAGTGCAATAACGAAGAGGTCAAGCAGGAGAACTCTAACAAGAACCCGACCGTCAATTCCGTCCAGCGTGACTATATGGCCGGCGAGATTTCCAAGGACCTGACTCAGCGTGTGCTGCTGCCCCAGGAGATCGTGGATGCCCACAATGAGGGCCTGATCCACTTCCACGATTCCGACTACTTTGCCCAGCACATGCATAACTGCGACCTGGTGAACCTGGAGGACATGCTCCAGAACGGCACCGTTATCTCGGGCACGCTGATCGAGAAGCCGCACAGCTTCTCGACCGCCTGCAACATCGCGACGCAGATCATCGCCCAGGTTGCTTCCTCCCAGTACGGCGGCCAGTCTATTTCGCTGACCCATCTCGCCCCCTTTGTTGAGGTGAGCCGTCAAAAGATTCGCGGCGAGGTTGCCCGCGAGCTCGAGGAGCTCGGTGTTTCGGCATCTGCCGAAAAGGTCCGTGAGGTCGTTGAGGACCGTCTGCGTGACGAGATCCGTCGCGGCGTCCAGACGATTCAGTATCAGGTCGTGACCCTTATGACCACAAACGGCCAGGCGCCGTTTGTGACGGTCTTTATGTATCTCAACGAGGCTCGCTCAGCGCAGGAGAAGCACGACCTTGCCATGATTGTGGAGGAGACGCTTCGTCAGCGCTATGAGGGCGTTAAGAACGAAGCCGGTGTGTGGATTACCCCGGCATTCCCCAAGCTTATCTATGTACTCGAGGACGATAACGTTCACGAGAATTCCCCGTACTTCTACCTGACCCAGCTGGCTGCCAAGTGCACCGCCAAGCGCATGGTGCCCGACTACATCTCCGAGAAGAAGATGCGCGAGCTCAAGCTGTCTAAGGGCGAGACCGCCGGCAACGGCGATTGCTACACCTGTCTCTTATACACATCTCCGAGCCCACGAGACACTCGCTAATCT
>USBX01000195.1 GCA_900552995.1 uncultured Collinsella sp. | reverse complement strand
CGTACGCTTGAACTGAGAAGGGGGAGGCCTCGCGGCCTCCCCCTTTTTTGCGTTTACGGGGCATAAATGACTCATTTACGCCAGACGATTTAATTCTTTTTGGTATTGAGCTTTTATTTAAAGAAAATAAAACGAATAACAAGGGCAACTGCTATGGCCGCAATGATCAAAAGCAGGATTGTCAGTCGATGCTGCTTGCGTCGTTTACTTGACGAAACGAAGATTGATTTTCCCTGTTTTGGCGTTTCGAGATAGCGAGCCGAGTGCGTCAAGGTTTGCTTGGGTCGAGGCCCTCTTTGTCGATGAGCGGCGGATGCTTTCATCGGCTCATTCCTATTTGCGCTGTTTTTAGATAATGGTGCGTCTTTCAGATACACAGGGTCACCCGAGGCCACACCCATATGCTTGCGTCCCGTTTGCGCATCTTCGAGTGTTTGATATCGGTTTCTTGTCACATATTCGGGCTCTGGGTCATTGATGGGCTCTTGCGAGATGTGGGGGCGATGGAATCGAATCGGTTGCGGGCTGGATACTTCGTCCTGCTCCGGCATAAACGTGTTGTCCTGTTTTTGATCGTCCATGATGCCCTTAGTTCGTCATCAATATCGTGTATGCGCCCATTGTAAGCCAGCCGTCTTGTTTTGATGGGATTGCATACATTATTTAAGCCTTCGTTCAAATTCCGTTTATTAGACAAAACCTTAGTCAAACAGACTTAGATATGCTTATACCAATAGACTCAAAAAACTTTATAGTCGATGTATATATAAGAAGCGGTTGGGCATATATATGAGCGTCAAAAGAAGTCCCAGTCACCTAGAAGATGACTCGGCAGTCCTTAAAAGGAGTGGTAAACATGGCAAGCATGGTTCCTTATCGTTCGGTTTTTGGCGTTCGTCCTTCTGCTAGCTCGCTGTTCGATCTGTTTGATGATATGACCGACCTTGCAAACAACTCGATTGCCTCTAAGGCGTTCCCCGTTGACGTTGAGGATAAGGGCGATGGCTATGAGGTCAAGGCCTATCTGACCGGCGTCGCCAAGGACGATATCGATGTCGAGCTTAACGAGGGCCGTTTGTCCATTAGCGTGAATGTCGAAGAGAACGAGGAGAACGAGGGCAAGAACTTCCTGCAGAAGGAGTTTAGCTCGTACAGCGCGACGCGTGGCGTATATCTGAAGGACGCTTCGAGCGAGGGCCTCTCGGCAAAGTATGCTGACGGCATCCTGACCGTTACGGTTCCTAAGATCGTCGAGAAGAAGAACGTCACGAAGATCTCCATCGACTAACGATGGCTCTGCTTCAATCGAGAGTATGAGTTAAGGGGGCTGGGAAGTGATTCCCAGCCCCCTTTTGTTGTCTTGAGGGGCTATTGAATAGTTGTCAGTTGATACTGACTTGCAGGGCGTATCGAGAGCTCCCGTGGCCCTTGAAGACGGGTGGCAGAACTGCCGAGTTCATCATCGAGACTTGCATCAAGCGCGTTGGCATAGCTTTTGACGGTAAGGCTTGGACGATTATTGTCCTGGCTGATATGCATGGCGATGAGCTGTTCGGTGCGATCGGTAACAAGTTCGCGCGCGGCTTCGGCGGCCTGGTTGTTGGAGAGATGCCCCTTTGTGGACAGGATGCGCTCCTGAAGAAAGCGGGGGTACGGTCCTTCGCGTAACATAGTTACATCGTGGTTACTTTCGAGCGCGAGAACTCGACAGTCTTTGAGGATGCCTATGGCCTTGCTCGATAACTCTCCGGTGTCGGTGGCAAACCCAATGGAATCATCGAGAGCATTAAATCGATAGCCGACAGGATTGATGACATCGTGCGATGTTGAGTAGGTTTGCACGTGGATGCCGGCAATGGATAGGGTGTCACCGGGATCGAATTCCTCGACAGGCAGATGCGAAAGATTTTCTTTGCTCGAAAGAGTGCCCCTGCTGGCAAAGAGGGGGCCGTGCCAGTGCTTGCACCAGACATCGAGGCCCTTGATGTGATCGCTATGCTCATGAGTAATGAGAAGAGCCGAGACGTTGTCTGCCGAGAGCCCCAGTTCTGCCATGCGCTTTAATGTCTCGCGGCGAGACAGTCCGTCATCGACCATAATGAGCCCCTGCGGGCCCTCGATGAGTGCGCAGTTGCCTTTAGAGCCACTGCCGAGGATATGAAGGTGCAGGCAAGACATAAGATTCCAAAGGATACAATGGGTGCGGACGAATAAAGGAGGAAGCGAATGCCAACGGTATCACAGCATTACGGACACCATGCCGTGCCTGGGGCAGTCGATGAGACCCGGACGAGGCAGCAGGCAGCTCCTGTCGTGCTCATGGTATCAGGCGGCGCGGACTCGACGGCACTGCTTCTTATGGCGTGCATATCAAAGCTGGATATCCAAGACGGACGCGGTGTTGCCCCCATTGCTCGCGAGCGCCTGCATGTGCTGCATGTAAACCATCATCTGCGCGGCAAGGCGTCCGATGGCGACGAGGCCTTTGTGCGTGAGCTCTGCGCGCAATATGGTTTACCGCTGTGTGTGGAGCACGCTTATTTTGATGGGGAGTCGGGCAATATTGAGGCCGCGGCCCGCGAGGTGCGCTATGCCGCGGCGCGGAGGTATGTTCGCGAACTCTGCGCCCAGACGGGGGCACCGCGAACGGCGGCTCGTATCTGCACCGCGCACACGTCTTCGGATCGCGCGGAAACGTTTTTGATGAACGCGATTAAGGGTTCGGGGCCCACTGGTCTATCGAGCATTCCTCGCCGGAGGAATATCGTGGTGCGTCCCTTGCTCGACCTAACTCATGGCGAGCTCGTGGGCTATCTACAGGTACATGGTCAGCCGTGGCGTGAAGACGAGAGCAATGAGGATATCTCGTATCTGCGAAACTACGTGCGCCATCGGGTAATGCCAGTGGTGGCACAGCGTAATGCGAGCGTGTGCAAGACGATTGGCGCCGCCTGTGAGATCTTGGGTGACGAAGATGCGTTTCTATCCCAGCTGTCGGCGCAGGCGTTTCGAAGCTGCCTGCGCAAGGAGGCGGCGGGCGCGCTGGTGCTCGATGCCAGACGCCTTGCTGCGGCCGAGGTGGTAATCGCGCGGCGCATCGTGCGACTGGCGATTAAGCGCATCGATCCGGACGCTCGTCCCGA
>USBX01000194.1 GCA_900552995.1 uncultured Collinsella sp. | reverse complement strand
TCTCTTGGGGGTCCAAGGGGGCCATTCTCTCACGTGAGAGAATGGCCCCCTTATCCGTGCAGCGCCATCGGCGCTGCCTCTCCCTCCCGCGCCGTGCGCGGGAAACTCCCTCACCCGTTGGGCAAATCAAAAAAGTGCAACTTTTTTTGAAAAACCCACTTGACAAGTGGGCCCCGCGTGCTATAATGCAACCAACAAGTGAAGAGCTTCAAACCTATGACGGAGAGAAGTAGCCGATGCAGATAAGCACAAAGAGAGTCCCGGGTGGTGTGATCGGGGCGGTGGACGGTCGGTGAATGGACTTCAGAGGGCGGACCGAACGGCGGAAGTCAAGTAGGGACCGACGGGTATCCCACCCGTTATCCATCGGGGCGCGTATGATGGTGCGCGTAAGCGAGCGGGCGTTTTACAAAACGTCAATTTGGGTGGTATCGCAGAAGTTTGATGACTTTTGTCCCATGTGTATGGGATGAAGGTCTTTTTTCTTTATATTCCTCCTGTTCCGGCAAACCAGGACCTCATCTGCCACCCGAAATCAAATAAATTTGGAGGAAAACAAAAATGAAAAACAACATGGTGAAAAAGCTTCTGACCCTGGCCCTCGCCGGTGCGATGACCCTGTCTCTGGCCGCGTGCGGCAGCAAGAGCGACGACAGCAGCAACGACGCCCAGCAGGGCGGCGACGAAAGCGGCAAGACCTACAAGGTCGCCATCATCAAGCAGCTCGACCACGCCTCTCTCGACGAGATCGCGAACGCTGTGGCCGCCGAGCTCGACAAGATCGCAGCCGACAATAATGTGACCATCGAGTACGACATCACCTCCGGCCAGAACGATCAGACCATCTTAAAGCAGCTGTCCGATCAGGCGATCGCCGATCAGGTCGACGCCATCATCCCCATCGCGACGACCGCCGCGCAGATCTCTGCCCTCTCCGCTGAGGACACCAAGACCCCCGTTGTTTATGCCGCCGTCTCCGATCCCGAGGCCGCGAGCTTGACGGGCATCGACTATGTGACCGGCACGAGCGACGCGCTGAACACCAGCTTCATCATGGACATGATGTTCGCCCAGAACCCGGACGTTGCCAAGGTTGGCCTGCTCTACTCCCTCTCTGAGCCCAACTCCACCAAGCCCATCGCCGACGCGAAGGCCTACCTCGACGCCAAGGGCATCGAGTACGTTGAGCAGACCGCGAACACGAACGACGAAGTCGTCGCTGCCGCTTCCGCGCTGATCGCCGACGGTGTGGACGCCGTCTTCACCCCGACCGACAACGTCATCATGGCCGCCGAGCTCGCCATCTATGAGGACCTCGCCAAGGCCGGCATCCCCCACTACACCGGCGCTGACTCCTTCGTCCGCAACGGCGCTTACGCCACCTGCGGCGTGAACTACACCGACCTCGGCGCCAAGACCGCCGACCTCGCCTACTCCGCCATCACCGACGGTATGGACGGTATGGAGGACTACTACCTGATGGACGGCGGCATCATCACCGTCAACACCGACACCGCCGCCGCGATGAGCCTTGACTACTCCTGCTTCGACAGCATGGGCACCGTTGTCGAGGTCACGACCACCAAGGACTAAGAAACATCACTTCCCCGCAAATGAACTGCCTTTCCCCCGACCCTCCGTCGGGGGAAATTGGCCTGAAAGGAGAATTTTCCCATGCTCATCATCACGCAGACCGCCCTTGAGCTGGGCTTCCTCTACGCCCTGGTCGCGATGGCGCTGTTTTTAAGCTACCGCATCCTCGACATCGCCGATCTGACGACCGACGGTTGCTTCGTCCTCGGCGCGGCCGTGTCCGTCACCGTGACGGCCGCGGGACACCCTGTCCTCGCCATCTTCGCCGCGATGCTCGCGGGCGCGTGCGCGGGCTTTGTCACCGCGTTTTTGCAGACGAAGCTCGGCGTGCCGTCGATCCTCGCCGGCATCGTCACGAACACCGGCCTTTACACCATCAACTTAATGGCGATGGGCTGGAAATCCAACCAGAGCTTGCTTGGCGGCAAGACCGTCTTCACGATGCTGCGCGAGACCGGCATCGGCGGCGAGTGGTACGAGCTGCTGCTCGCAGCGTTTGTCACGCTTCTGGCCGGTCTTCTGCTGGTGCTGTTTCTCGGCACGCGCATGGGTCTTTCCATCCGCGCCACGGGCGATAACCCCGACATGGTGCGTGCCTCGTCCCTGAATCCGTCGTTCACGATCACGGTCGGCCTGTGCCTTGCCAACATGCTCACGGCGCTCTCCGGCGCGATCGTCGGCCAGTATCAGAAGACTGTGGACATCAACTCCGGCACGGGCATCGTCGTCATCGGCCTCGCCTGCCTCATCATCGGCGAGACGCTGCTCGGGCGCAGAAGCGTCAAAAAGGGCGTCATCGCCGCGATTCTCGGCTCGATCGTTTACCGTTTCATCTACGCCATCGTATTCTACACGAAGATCGTGCCCGTCGAGTGCCTGAAGCTCCTGACGGCCATCATTGTGGCGCTGGCCATTGCCGCGCCAAGCATCCAGAAGTGGGCGGCATTCCAGAAGCGCAAAATGGCCGCCAGAAATAAGGAGGGCGTGTAAGATGCTGGACATTCAAAATCTCTCCAAGACCTTCAACCCCGGCACGGTGAATGAAAAAAAGGCGCTTTCTTCCCTTTCCCTGCATTTGGACGAGGGCGATTTCGTCACCATCGTCGGCTCGAACGGAGCGGGCAAGTCGACGCTCTTCAACGCCATCGCGGGCAGCTTTTATGCCGACGAGGGCAGCATTTCGCTCGCGGGCAAGGACATCACCTTCATGCCCGAGCACGAGCGCTCCCGCCGCATCGGGCGGCTCTTTCAGGACCCGCTGCACGGCACCGCGCCGAGCATGACGATCGAAGAAAACCTTGCGCTCGCGTACCTGCGCGCGGCGCACGGCAATCCGTTCAGCCGCATCAGCAAGAAGGACAAGGAGTTCTTCGCCGAGCAGCTCAAGCAGCTCGGCATGGGTCTTGAGGACCGCATGAAAAACCCCGTGGGCCTGCTCTCCGGCGGCCAGCGTCAGCGCGTAGCCATCGGCCGTGCCATTGTGCGCAGCCCCAAGGTATTCCTGATGGATGAGCCTCTTTCCAACCTGGATGCCAAGCTGCGCAACCAGATGCGTGCCGAGATCA
>USBX01000193.1 GCA_900552995.1 uncultured Collinsella sp. | reverse complement strand
CACTCGTCACGTCGGCAAAAGACACGGGCACAACGTCCTCGCCCAGAAGGCAGCAAATCCAGCGGACCGGACGAACAAAGGTCGCATGCTCGTGACCCCAGCGCTGAGAGCGGTAGTTGGGCCACTGCAGGCCGGCGATGGTCTTCTCGCACAGGGCCGTCAGGATCGGAGTAGCCGGAGCGGAAGGAATGTTCTTCTCGGCAAAGACGTACTCACGGCCGTCGGTGTCCTCGCGACGGACCAGATCCTCGGCAGCCACACCGCACTTGCGGGCGAAGCCCTGGGCGGCCTTGGTGGCGTTACCGTCAGCGTCGAAGGCGATGTTGGCCGCAGGGCCACGCTTGACCTCGTGAACCTCATCGGTCGCAGTGGCGACGTTGGCCACGAGCGCAGCCAGACGACGCGGACTCGAGATCACGCGGACCTCGCCATGGGCCAGACCGGCCTCGTCGAGGCCCTTGGCGATCATGGTGCCAAGCTGCTTGACAGCATTGTTCAGCGGTGCGGAGGGCATTTCCTCCGTACCGATCTCAAACAGGAAATCCTTAGCGTCTGCCATGGCTTACGCCACCTCGCCTTCCTGGTCGGCATTCTCGTTGACTCCGGCGACCTCGGCCATATAGGCCTCGCAGCACGCCTTGGCGACGGCGCGGACGCGCAGGATGTAGTTGGCACGCTCGACCGCGGACAGGGCGCCGCGGGCATCGAGCAGGTTGAAAGCGTGGCTGCACTTCATGACACAGTCATACGCTGGCAGCGGCAGCTTGCGCTCCAGGCAGGAATGGCACTCGGCCTCGTAGTCGTCAAACTTCTGACGCATCATCTCGACGTTGGCGACCTCAAAGTTATAGGCACTGAACTCGCGCTCGTTCTCGAGGAACACGTCGCCATAGGTCATGGGCGTACCGTCGGGCAGGTAGCTCCACACCAGGTCGTAAACGGAGTTGACGCCCTGAGCATACATGGCGATACGCTCCAGGCCATAGGTGATCTCGACGGGCACGGGGTCGACCTCGATGCCGCCCACCTGCTGGAAGTACGTAAACTGCGTGACCTCCATGCCGTTGAGCCAAACCTCCCAGCCAAGGCCCCAGGCGCCCAGGGTCGGGCTCTCCCAGTCATCCTCGACAAAGCGGACGTCATGGTCGTTGGGGTCCAGGCCAATGGCAGCAAGAGACCCCAGGTAAAGCTCCTGAGCATTAACCGGAGAGGGCTTAATGAGCACCTGGAACTGATAGTAGTGCTGCATGCGGTTAGGGTTCTCGCCGTAGCGGCCGTCGGCGGGACGGCGGCAGGGCTGCGCATAGCAGGTGCGCCATTCGGCGGGACCGAGCGAGCGCAGCGTGGTCGCGGTATGGAAGGTACCGGCACCGACCTCGGAGTCATAGGGCTGCATAATGACGCAGCCCTGCTCGCCCCAGTACTGCTGGAGGCGCAGGATGATGTCTTGGAAGGAAAGCGATGAAGCGTTCATGCCTCTAATATCCCCTCGTCGAAACGATTACACGGTTAGGTACTGTACTATAGCGGTTTTTAGTCGATAGCGCCGATGCGGTTGAGCGGCCAGTAGCGCACAAGCGCCACAGCGATCAAATCAGAGCGATCGACGGGACCAAAGTAGCGCGAGTCGGCAGAGTTTTCGCGGTTGTCGCCCATCACCCACACGCACCCGTCGGGAACGGTGTAGGGATAACTCACCTGGGCGCCAGGCGCTTGGACCGAAAGCGGCCAACTCATGCCCGTCGTATAGTCCTCGTCGAGCGCTTGGCCGTCAACGACCACCTTGCCGTCCTGCAGGTCGACCGTCTGGCCGGCCGTGGCAATAACACGCTTGACAAGAACATCATGCTCGGAGGTGCCATCGGGGTTGTGGAATACCACGATGTCGCCTTGGCTGACGGGCTGACCGAGCTCGAGGCTCACCTTTTGTGCCAGGATCTGGTCGCCAATCTCGATCGTGTCCTCCATGGAGCCGGTGGGTACCACAAAGGGCTCGACCACAAAGGTGCGGATCAGGAAGGTGGCCACGAGCGCGATCGCGATGACCGCGACCCACTCAAAAGCGCCCCTCAACGCGGAATGCTGCGATGGAACCATTCTCACTCCTCGCTCTGCGAATACGAAGCGTCCAGAATCTCCTGCGCGTATGCGCGCTCCTGGGGCGTAAGCCGTGCCGTCTCGATCAGGTCGGGACGCCAGCGGCAGGTGCGCTCGATGGCATTCTTACGGCGCCAGGCATCGACCTTGGCATGGTCACCGCTCACGAGCACCGGCGGCACGCCCTCGCCGTTGAATTCAGCAGGGCGAGTGTACTGCGCATACTCGAGCAGGCCTCCGTCCTCGGCGGTCGAGAACGACTCGTCGACGTTGCTCATCTCGTCACCAAGGGCGCCGGGAATCAGGCGTACGACAGCATCGGCAACGACCATAGCGGGAAGCTCGCCGCCCGTGAGCACGTAATCGCCGATCGACAGGCGCTCGTCGGCATACGCATAGGCACGCTCGTCGACACCCTCGTAACGGCTGCACACAAACAGCAAGCGCTCGCTTTTGAGCAGGCGCTCGGCCACATGCTGTGTAAAGGGCTCGCCACAGGGGGTAAAAAACACCACGGTGGGCTTAGGACCCTCGGAGCTAATAGCCTCGATGGCCTCGGCAATAGGCTCGACCTTCATGAGCATGCCCTGCCCGCCGCCGTACGGCTCGTCATCGACGGTACGATGGCGGTCGTGCGTCCAGTCGCGCAGGTTATACGCCTTAAAATCAAAAAGGCCGGCCTTGCGGGCGCGGCCCAAAATCGATGTGGACATGACGGGCTCAAACATCTCGGGAAAGACCGAAAGGGTCTCAATCAGCATGTTGTCCTCCCTACTTGTCCATATCGATCAGGCCGTCCATAACGTGGACGGAAATTGTTCCTGTGTCGGGAAGATCGAGCACAACCTGCTCGATCACGGGAATCAGCACCTCGCCGTACCGATCACCCTCGACAACCCAAACATCGTTAGCGGGCGTCGACATGATCTCGACGATCGTGCCGAGTGAACCGAAGCGCTCGTCGACCACCTCGCGACCCATCAGGTCGGTATAGGCGGCGTCGAGTGAATCGAGCTCAAAATCGTCACGATTTGCCAACACATAGCCTGTCTCTTATACACATCTCCGAGCCCACGAGACACTC
>USBX01000192.1 GCA_900552995.1 uncultured Collinsella sp. | reverse complement strand
GAGCCTTATCGTCGGCAGCGTCAGATGTGTATAAGAGACAGGGCTCACGATGTTGCTCGAGGCATCGGAGAGGTTGTTGAAAGCGTCGGCGATGAGGGAGACGGAACCGGCGAGCAGGCCCGCGATGCCCTTGGCCAGGCACAGGGTGATGTTGAGGCCAATGCAGATGAGGCTTGCGGCAAAGCCCGCGTTGGTGCGGCAAGATGCATCGACCGGCTCGTCCTCGCTGCCGGGAACAAGCGTATGTACCAGCCGATTTACTAATAGCATGGCGTATCTCCTCGCATTCTTGTTAAGGGGATAGTGTAGCTCGCGCGGGGGCGCCGTGCACCGATGCTCAGAAAATGCAGCAATAGTCTGCCGGTGCTAACGAGCGAGCCTTCTCGTCTGCCTGGGTGGTCCATTTTGGGCCACATGGGTATGGGCATGTGCCTGTTTGCTCGACATACTTAATGTCGACAGCCCCCGTGCAAAGGAGGACGTTTCCATGGACGAGATGTTTGCCATTAAATGTCAAAACTGCGGCGGCCCTATGTACTCGCACCAAGCTAAGCGCAGCTTTGAGTGCGCTTATTGCGGTGCGGTCATTCCGTGGCGGGCGGACGCCGGGGAGCCCAAGAGCGCTTTGGGCATTCGCCATACGCCGTTGACGGTAGTGGATGGACTGCTCAAGCTCACGCATGTGTCGCAACTCGAGCGCCCGGAGGACCCGGACTGGTATTTCTTCAATTCACACTGGCGCAATCAGTCGGTCCTGGAACATCTGCTGTGGGAGGATCGCGGCACGGCGCAGGAGTTCCAAGAGGCCACGCATGTGAGCATTCCTTGCCCCTTCTGCGGAGCGTCCTTTGAGGGCGAGTCAACGCAGCGCGTGTTTGAGTGCCCGTCCTGCGGCAACAAGATCGGCATTGCCGACCTGCTCAAGCCCGGTACCTTCAGCAAGCGTCTGACCATGGGCGTGGGTGCAGAGTATGTGCCGGAGCAGGGCATTCCCTGCGAAATCTCGCCGCAGCAGGCACGTGCCAACGCACTGCAGCTGGTGCGCCAGTATGCGGAAGCCTTTGCCGGGCACGACGTGGAAGATGCGATCCAAAACGACATGATGCTCTTCTATTTCCCCATGGCGCTGGCGGACCTGCGCATGATGGCGTCCTTCCCGGGCAAGGGCCTGAGCAAGGAGACCTTGGTGTACTACGAGGTGCTCGACTGGGCATATCCCAGGGCAAACTACCTGGACGTTCGCCTCATGGGCATTTTGGAGCCGTGGGACTTTGCCAAGGTTGGGCCGTTTGACCCGGCCATGCAGGAAGGTGACTTTCGCGTTGTCTCCGTCGATGCGTCTACCAAGGACCAGGTGGTTATTGATAAGTTGGCGCTCGACGTTGCGGGCAACGACGCCGAGGCGGTGCTGGGGTTCAATAAAAAGAGCATCCGCACGTGGGCGCGCAAGGCCCGCAAACATAAGGACGGCCTGGTGATGGTGCCGGTCTACTTTGTCGATCGTCCGGCGACAGACGGCCGCGATGGCGAGCAGGTGCGCATTGCCGTAAACGGCCAGACGGGCCGCGCGGCCGCGGTGGTGTTTAGCGACAAGCGCGAAACGCATATCGTGGCGTCGCTCAGCCCGAGCCTGCATCTGTCCGGTGAGAGCACCGTGCACGCCACGCCCGTCGAGGTCAAATACGTTAAATCGCCCTTCCTGTACCAGATCGTGCGCCGTGGAGGCGGCGAGCAACCGCGCCAGGTTGCAGCCGCCGTCGAGGGTTCCTACCGAGAGGAGAAGCCCAAACGCAAGGGCTTGCTCGCTGCGATCTTTGGGAAGTAGGGAAGCGCAGCGCGGGACGGCTCACAGGCGTGCGGGCGTTTCGGTCGCAACGTGCTGCTACCCTTGCGTTTCGCCATTAGTCGCTTCGTTGATGGCGCGGTACTCGGCGCTTAGTTCGCGCGCCAGCTCTTCCTTGCTTGGAAGATACGGCAGGTATTTGGCGGCAAACACTTGGTCGTTGTCTTCGGGCAGCGTGTACTCGACGATCGAATCGCTTTTGTCCGCGCAGAGCACGATGCCTATGGGCGGATTGTCGCCTTCGTTCATGAGCTCGCGCGTGTAGTAGTTCACATACATTTGCATCTGGCCCAGGTCCTGATGCGTAAGGTCGTCCGTCTTAAGGTCGATGAGCACGAAGCAGCGCATCAGATAGTTGTAAAAAACAAGGTCAATATAGAAATGGCGCCCATCAAAGGTGATGCGCTTTTGGCGCGCCTCGAAAGCGAAGCCACGGCCAAGCTCCAGCAGGAACTTCTGAAGATGTGTGATGAGCGCCTGCTCTAGATCGCTCTCGCGAAACGCAGTATCGTCCGAGAAACCTAAAAACTCCAGTACATATGGATCGCGGATGATATCCTCGGGGCGACGAGCTGGGGCGCTCTTTTGGATTTCTTGGGTGACAGCCTCCTTGTCTTTGCTGGCAAGTAGGCGCTCGCGGAACATGGTGTTGATCTGGCGTTCGAGCTGGCGCGTGCTCCAGCGAGAGTCGGCGCATTCGTTCATGTACCAGGTGCGAGCTTCGGGGTCAGGAATGCGTATTAACCTGCGGTAATGTGTCCAGCTCAATTCGGGACGCAGTGAGTCCCGAATTGGAAATGCAAGATAGAACTGACGCATTTTGCGCAGCTCTCTTGCTCCAAAACCTTTACCAAAATCCTTGGTAAGTCTGATTGCGAGGGCCTTGAGCAGCGCCTCTCCATACTTGGCGCGCTCCTCTCCGCCCTGCTCATCAACTATGCTCTTGCCGATCTCCCAATACGCCTCAACCATCGCAAAGTTAACGGCGGTATAGGCCTTGTCGCGAGCGGCGTTGAGAATCGAGGAAACCTGCTTGTAAAAACCTTCGGGCACGATTGCCGATTCTCCACGGTTTACTAGTTCACCCATCACTGTCGCCCCACTTTCCTCTTGTGGAATGCATCTTTAACGCATTTAGTTTAAAGCCTCGCGCGGACACGAATTGCTATGTTGTCTGGCACCTTCGCATGGGAGCCTTGCGGTGGTTAAAATGTGACCATAGAGGCAGTTTTAGCGAACCCCGCGGGAGTGACGCGTATGGACAACAACACGCTGCTGTTCCAGGACAAAGGTTCGGGTAGGTTTAAAGCTGTCTCTTATACACATCTGACGCTGCCGACGATAAGGCCCG
>USBX01000191.1 GCA_900552995.1 uncultured Collinsella sp. | reverse complement strand
TAAAGACCGCCGCAACCAGCACGATCGCAACCACGACGCCCAGAAGCATGCCCATGGCCGGATCGATGAGCCAGGCGAAGATGATGCCTGCCACCGCCAGGAACGGCACCGGCAGCACCAGCTGAATGGTCTGCAGAATCGCCTGCTGAATCACGTTGATGTCGTTGAGCGAGCGCGTGATCATCGATCCGGTGCCAAAGCGCTCAAAATCGCTGGCCGCGAGCTCGAGCGATTTGTCGTACACGGCATTGCGGATATCGCAAGCCACGTTGGCGGCCAGGCGCGCCGAAAGATAGCAGCCCAACACCGCGCCGCCGCTGGCCATGCCGGTCGCGATAAGCATGTAGAGACCGTTGCGCAAAATGTAGTCGATATCGCCCGTGGTGATACCGGTGTTGACCATGTTCGCCAACATCGTGGGTACCAGCAGTGTGCCAACGTTGTCGATTAGCAGCACCAACAACGTCACCGCGACAAGCCTGCGATACGGCTTCATAAACCTCATTAACAGTCGCACGACTCCCCCTCACCTTGATTCTCGGCCTGGCTCTCGGCAGCGATATGCTGCTTAAAGGCATCGCACTCATCGCCGAGCGCATGGGAAAATTTTCCGATTAGGCGCATGATTTCGCATTGCTCACACGGCTCAAGCGCGCCAAAGGCTCGCTGCTCGGCCTTGAGTGCCGGCAGCGCATAACGCTCGGCAAACCGCATGCCCGCTTCGGTCAAACGCACAACCTTGTTCTTACGGCTGCCTTCGGCAAACTCCAACGTTGCAAAGTCCCGCGCCGTCAAGGTTTTAATTGCCGAGTTGATGGTCTGTTTGCTATAGAACCATTCGCTTGTCAGACGGCTTACGGCAATACTGCCGCCCGCCGTGCTGGTATCGACGAGCATCCAGTAAGCGCAGTCCGAAAGGCCGCAGGCGCGCGAGAACTCCGAATAGATATGGTCGAGTCCATTGAGCAACCGGTCGAAGTCGACCAGCGTAACCGCACTATTCATCTATCCCACCATTCGATTGTCCGATTTTTGACCAATTTTGTATCTCTAGATTAGTCCGAGTTTTGACTATCGTCAACAGGCTCTCCGTAAATGCTTGCACTTTTATGGCCTATCGGCAGAAAAAGACCGCCGGCGCGGGGGCAGCGCCAGCGGTCACGTGAAAATCGGGTTTTATTGCCCGTTAAGCGGCGACGGCCTCATAGACCGTAGCGCCCGAGAAGCTGTCATGCAGGCTCTTGCCGGCAATCCACGGCAGCTCGACGACCTCGCAGACCGTGTTGACCAGCTCGGAGCAGTCAGTAAAGTGGCCCTTGTCGTTGAGGGCCTCGCAATCCTGAACACGCCAATAGCCATCGGTGTGCGTGATGTAGTACTCGTGATCGTTGATCGACACGAAAGCGCGCGTCTTGGAACGCAGCAGCTTCAGAAATCCTTCGAAGTCGGTCTCGACGACATCTCCAGCCTGGAACATGATGTTACCTCCTGGCCCGGCGCCACCACGGCGCATTGATAAACGCTGGTACTCCTTTAGTAAAACCTTTATCAGAGGTTATGCGTTCGTCATTTAGGCAAGTGGTAAAAAACCGCAGGGTAGACGGGATAAAACGTTTAACCATCCCATTTGTTTGTCACATTCTGAAGCTACTTTTATGCAAACCTACTTTCCCAATTGGAATCTATCCTTTTGGCCGGGCAATTGACCGTCTATCGTTTGAGCCCGACGGGTATGAACGGGGCATCTGCAACGCCACTACAAGGAGACACCATGGAGACTATCGAAGCGCTCATCCACCGCCGCAGCTGCCGCAAATACAGCGATCGTCCCGTCGAGGCCGAAAAGCTTGCACGTATTATCGAAGCCGGCCAATATGCACCGAGCGGCATGGGCCGCCAGCCGGTGACGTTTGTCGCCGTCACCGACCCCGCGACCGTCGAGCGTCTCTCACAGCTCAACGCCCAGGTCATGGGCAGCAACGGCGACCCCTTCTATGGCGCCAAGACCGTTGTGGTGGTGCTGGTCGACCGCAGCGTGCCCACGCATCTGGAAGACGGCTCGCTCGCCATGGGCAACTTGCTCAACGCCGCCTATGCACTGGGTGTCGATTCGTGCTGGATTCACCGCGCGCATGAGGTCTTTGACTCGCCCGAGGGCCTGGAGCTGCTGGCCAGCTGGGGCCTGCCCGCCGACGGCAGCCTGCGCGGTGTCGGTCACTGCATCCTGGGCTATGCCGAAGACACGCTACCCGAGCCCAAACCCCGCCGCGACAACGTGGTGTATGTAAAGTAATTAGTTCCGCCGTTCTAACGAACGGCGGCGACCTCCGTCGCTGCGCGGCCCCCAGAGCTACAATCTGTCATTCAAAAGGCAGGGCATGACCAAAAGGTCAATGCCCTGCCTTTTTCATGCCACCTTGTACGCTCTGGGGGCCGCTCGCTTGCGTATGCTCAACTTGTTGCGTTCCGTTGATCACTTGCAAAAAAGGACAGGTTTATTTTGGTAGTTTTTCCTGCTTGAATTTGAAACATTCCGTTTGGTCAAAGCGTATCTATGGTGAGGGCCCCATCAAGAACCATCAGTGTCACCGGGAGGTGATTATGGAAGAACAAGCTTTTAGACAGGCGGTCGAGGATCACCGAGATGTCGTGTTCCGAATCGCCTTGACGTATCTGCGTGATCGCGCTGACGCCGACGATGTCGCTCAAGACGTCTTTCTAAAGTTACTCAAAAGCGATACGCATTTTGAAAGCTGGGAGCATCTTCGTCGATGGCTTATCCGGGTCACGATCAATGAATGTAAATCGCTCTTTCGAAAGCCATGGAGGCGCGTGGAGGATATTGAGAACTTGGCCGATTCGCTTTCGGCGGCGCAGGATGAGACCAAGGCGGTCCTGTCAGACGTTATGCGACTTCCGGAGCGATTCCGCGTCCCCATCGTGCTCTATTACTATCTGGGCTTTTCGACCTCAGAGATTGCCGAGTTACTGCATGTGCCAGCCGCGACTGTTCGAACGCGTTTGGCTCGCGGCAGATCGAAGCTCAAGTTCATCCTAGAGGAGGGCGACCGTGAAATCCAACCAGATCAAGCAGGCCTTCGAGTCCGTCCAAGCCGATAGCGATCTTGCTGACCGTGTTCTTTATGCCGCTGCTGGCGAGCCGCTTCGCCGAAAGGGTCACGCGAAGCCTCTGTATGTTGCCGTA
>USBX01000190.1 GCA_900552995.1 uncultured Collinsella sp. | reverse complement strand
GCATACGAGATTAGTGAGTGTCTCGTGGGCTCGGAGATGTGTATAAGAGACAGCTACCGAACAGATACTTTAGGCTTTGGCAGCAGCAGCGTCCTCGTCGAGCTGCTCCTTGGTAAAGCCAAAGAGGTAAGCGATGGCGGCTGCGGAAACAAATGCAGCGCCCGATGCAACGCATCCCCAAACGAGATTAGCAGTTCCACCGGCAACAAATCCAGTAACGCCCAAAATATTAGTCGCACCCAAAACATACGTGGTCACATTAGTGAGAGCCGCGATCAGGCCGCCGATAGCGCCGCCCGCAACCATGGCGCCCAAGCAGCGGGTGTACTTAAAGCCACAGCCATACAGCGCGGGCTCCGTCACGCCACCGACAATGCCGGAGAGCGAGAAACCGAGCATAGCGCCCTTTTCGTCGGTCTCCTTAAGGCGCAGGAAGGCGCCGAAGGCCATGCCCCACGTGGCGAACTGGGCGATACCGCCTGCGACCATAACGCAGGAGTCGGAACCCAAGGTGAGCAGCTGCACAATACCAAGAGTAAGCAGAACCTGATGCATACCGGTCATAACCAGGAACTCCCAAAGCGCGGCAATGGCGACGAGGGAGAGGATCGTGACGACGCCGCCAGCGTTACCAAGGCCGAACATAAAGTTGCCGACCAGGTTGCCCAGAATGGAGCCAATCGGAGCCAGAGCGCACAGGGAAACGGGGATCATCACAGCCATGGTACACACGGGCACAAACACCGTGGAGAGCATGTCGGGGATGATCTTTTTCATGAACTTCTCGACGACCATCAGCACCGGCATAGATAGGACCATGGGAAGCACGGTCGCAGAGTAGTTGTTCAGCTGAGCCGGGAGCACGCCATAAACCATTGTGGTCGTAGCTCCCGAATCCGCCGCAGCGTTGACCAGTGTCATGAACTCGGGGGCAATGAGCACGCCGCCGAGCATCATGCCGAGCGGCTGGCTGCAGCCGAGCTGCTTTGCGGCAGCCCAACCCAGATAAACAGGAAGGAAATAATAGCCGGCGTTGTAAATCCAGTTGTAAAAGAAGTTATAGATGTCGGAATCGGCAGACCAGATACCGAGCATGCCGTCGCCGCAAAGCACGGCAATGGTACGGAACATGGCGGCGCCCATGATGATGGGGATCGTCATAACCATTGTCTTGGACAGGTAGTTGAGGGTCTTCTTGCCCGCAGTCTTGAGCGTCAGCGGCTCCTTGGTGCCGCCATCGAGGTCCTCGTCAATGGAACCTTCACCCTTAACGCCCAGCGCAATGGCGGCTTCATAGACCTTCGGCACGTTCTGGCCAATGATGACCTGATACTGGCCGCCGGACCATTGTGCGCCCAGCACGCCCTTGATCTTCTTAACTTCATCGTCATTGGGAATGGACTGATCCTTGAGGTTCAGACGCAGGCGGGTCATGCAGTGCGTCGCGTTCGTCACATTGGAGGCGCCGCCGACGGCAGCGAGCACGTCCTCGGCAATCTTCTTGTTATCGACAGCCATGTCGAATCCCTTCTCTTCCAACTAAAGGCTCGTGGGGCTTCATGGCACCAAGACACACGATTCCGCTCGCGCCTGCGCAGCGCGCGATGCCCGTTGGCAAGAGATTTCATTGCATGTGATTCCCGGGTGGATCGACATGAAAAAAGCCCCGCGCACAACCGACAGAGACCCAATAATGGCCTCAGCAGAATCGGTAGTGCCTCTCGGAGCTGCGCCGTGAGTAACACCCAACACAGGGGAAGTATATGCGGCAGATGCGCTCGCCACGGCTCAGATTACCGGCGAACGGTAGCAAACAGCCCGCAAACGGTCACCATGACGGAAAGGGAATGATGGAGACCTTATTTATCCGGGTTGGCAGGAGCCACGCGATTCACATGCATGATCAGATAGACGAGCTCTTCTTGGGCCAATGGCTCACCAAAGGTCTCCTGAATCAGATCGTCCACACGATGAGCGCAACGTGACGCTGCCGGATACTGCTCCACGAGCACGTCGTAAAGACCGGAGTTCTCGGTATCGATCGGCTCTTTCTTTGCCACGCGGTCGAGCAGATAGCGCACATGAGTGGCAAAGCGGGCAAAGGCGAACGACGAGCGATCGACCGTCACGCCCAACTCTTCTTGAATAATCGCAACCGTCATATCGAGCAGTCGCTCCTCGTGCTGCTCGGCAAGCACGCGTCGCTCGCTCGGCCTAACCGATGCATTAACAATCGACATGGCAATGCCCGCGGCCTCGCTTCGGGGCATACGCACCCGGAAGCTTTTCTGAATGCCCCGAACAGCCAGCTCGCCCAAGCGGTATTCGATGGGATGCAGCTGCTCCAGATCGCGCTCGAGCGGCAGCGACACCACCATATGCTCGCGGGCACGCTTAATGGCAAACTGAATATGGTCTGCCAATGTAATGGGAAGGTTAGGGCTCAATTCGTACGAAAGCTGTCCGGTTGCGATATCGGCCAGCTGAGCAGAAAACTCCAGCACCTCGGGATCGACCTCGTCGATAAACGCCAGGTACTTTGAATCGATGCCGTAAAAGGTGCGTGTAACAACATCCAAATCGACCTCGTGCGGCATCTCGCCAAAACCGATGCCGCGACCCAGCGCGATAAGCTGACGCCCCGCGCCGTCTTCGCAGATGGCAGCGTTGTGGTTAATGCGCTGGATAGCCCTCATGGAATCATCGCTCCTACTTAAACGCGCCGCGCAGACCATCCGCGCGGCGCGTTCATTCTACCTGCACTTGCAGCTACAGTCCAAAGAAGCCAAGGATCTGGTCGCGGCTTACGGGCTTGTAATCGTTGGCGTCAAGACCGACATCGTAGCGAAGGATCGGGCGCTCGCGATCGCGATTGCGCGCGTTGGTGCGGTCTCCCCTGCTGTGGATATGTCCGTGCAGCATAATGGCGCCGCGTGCCTTGCCATTCCAGCTGAGCATGGGGTAATGGCTCATCACCAGACGATGGCCCTTCGCGTAACCAGGAGCGATCTCCAGATAATCGCGCACCTCATCCCAAATGTGCGGCGCGTCTGGATCTTCCCAATCGCCGTCGTGGTTACCGCGGATAAGCGTTATGTTCTGGCATTCGATTCGCTTACGCAGACGCACTGCTTCCGCCAGGGGCAATCGATATGTAAAGTCTCCCAAGATATAGAGGCGGTCGTCCACAGCCACGCACTCATTGAT
>USBX01000189.1 GCA_900552995.1 uncultured Collinsella sp. | reverse complement strand
GATCTACACGAGCCTTATCGTCGGCAGCGTCAGATGTGTATAAGAGACAGACCCCGAGAACGCTCGTGGCAACCTGCACCTGGGCATTGACGTGGGCTCCACCACCGTTAAGCTCGCCGTGCTCAACGACGATAACCAGATCGTCTACGCCAAGTACCAGCGTCACCACACCGACGTCCGCGCTTGCGCCCGCGACTTGTTCGAGGGCGCTGCGACCGTGCTGCCGACGGCCCAGATGACCTGCGCCATCACCGGTTCGGGCGGCCTGCTGCTGTCCCAGTGGCTCGACCTGGAGTTTGTTCAGGAGGTCATCGCCAGCAAGCGTGCCGTCGAGACCCTCATCCCGGCCACCGATGTCGCCATCGAGCTGGGCGGCGAGGACGCCAAGATCATCTACTTCGACAACGGCATCGAGCAGCGCATGAACGGCACCTGCGCCGGCGGCACGGGCGCGTTCATCGACCAGATGGCCACTCTGCTGCACACCGATGCCAGTGGCCTCAACGAGCTCGCGGCCAACGCCACCACCATCTATCCCATCGCCAGTCGTTGCGGCGTTTTTGCCAAGACCGACGTGCAGCCGCTGCTCAACGAGGGTGCCCGCCCCGAGGACGTGGCCGCCTCCATCTTCCAGGCCGTCGTGACCCAGACCATCTCGGGCCTGGCGTGCGGCCGTCCCATCCGCGGCAACGTCGCCTTCCTGGGCGGCCCGCTGCAGTATCTCTCCGAGCTGCGTCACCGCTTCTACCTCACGCTCAACCTGGACGAGGAGCACCGCATTGTGCCCCAAAACGCCCACCTGTTTGTGGCGAGCGGCGCCGCCATGGCGCATGAGTCCAACAAGCTCAGCACGTTCCCGCAGCTCATCGAGGCTATCGATGCCCTGGGTGACACACAGGGTGCCGAGGTCGAACGTCTGGATCCGCTCTTTGCCACCGACGAGGACTTTGCCGAGTTCAAGGGTCGCCACGACCAGGAAGTCGTCCCCAAGGGCAAGTTCGACGGCTACACCGGCCGCGTGTTCATTGGTATCGACGCCGGCTCCACCACCATGAAGGCCGCGCTCGTGGGCGAGGACGGCCAGCTGCTGCACACCTGGTACGGCAACAACAACGGCGACATCCTGGGCACGGCCAAGGTCATCATGGCCGATTTCTACAACCACATCCCCGTCGGCTGTACTATCGGCCACGTGACCACCACGGGCTACGGCGAGGCGCTGCTCATCGAGGCTCTCAAGGCCGACTCCGGCGAGATCGAGACCGTCGCGCACCTGCGCGGTGCCAAGGCATTCCTGCCCGGCGTCGAGTTCATTCTGGACATCGGCGGCCAGGACATGAAGTGTCTGCGCGTCAAGGACGGCGTTATCGAGCACATCATGCTCAACGAGGCCTGCTCGTCGGGTTGCGGTAGCTTTATCGAGAGCTTCGCCGTTTCTATGAACATGGACGTGCGCGCGTTCGCCGACGCCGCCATCCATGCCAAGGCCCCCGTCGATCTGGGCAGCCGCTGCACGGTCTTTATGAACTCGCGCGTCAAGCAGGCGCAAAAGGAAGGCGCCACGGTGGGCGACATCGCGGCCGGCCTGTCTTATTCCGTCATCAAGAATGCCCTGTTCAAGGTCATTAAGCTGCGCGATCCCAAGGAGATCGGCAGCCAGGTGATCGTCCAGGGCGGCACCTTTATGTCCGATGCCACGCTGCGCGCGTTTGAGCAGCTCACGGGCGTTCATGCCGTGCGTCCCGACATCGCCGGCTGCATGGGCGCCTACGGTGCGGCCCTGCTCGCCCGCGATCGCGCCGGCGCCGACGGCACCTCGACCATCCTTTCGGCCGAGGACATCGCGCACCTCACCGTGACGCAAAAGCATGTTCGCTGCGGCCGCTGCTCCAACAACTGCCAGCTTACCGTCAACGACTTTGGCGGCGGCAGGCGCTTTATCACCGGCAACCGCTGCGAGAAGGGTGCCGGCCACAAAAAGCAGAAGACCGAGGCCCCCAACCTCTTCAAAAAGAAAAATGAGCTGCTCTTTAACCGCGAGGTGCTGAGCCCCGACGAGGCCCCGCGCGGCACCGTCGGCATTCCGCGCGCGCTCAACATGTACGAGAACTACCCCTTCTGGCATGCGTTCTTTACGCGCCTGGGCTTTAGCGTGCAGCTGTCCGACCAGTCGAGCAAGAAGACCTACCAGGCGGGTATCGAGTCCATGCCGTCCGAGAGCGTGTGCTATCCGGCCAAGATGACCCACGGCCATGTGATGAACCTTATCGACCGCGATGTCGACTTTATCTGGATGCCGTGCGTGCGCTGGGAGCGCAAGGAGGATCCGACCGCCGGCAACTGTTACAACTGCCCCATCGTCATGAGCTACCCCACGGCGTTGGCACTCAACATCGACGAGATCCGCGAGCAGAACATCGAGTTCCTGTACCCGTTTGTGCCCTATCACGACAAGACCGAGCTCAAGCGCCGCCTGTACCAGGTGCTCGCCGTCGACCGCGTGGCCGATGCGCAAGCCGGTCGCGGTCGCGTGCGTGGGCCCAAGATCACGCGCTCCGAGGTCGATGCCGCCGTCAACGCTGCCTTTGAGGCCGATGCGCGTTTCCACGAGGATATCCAGACCATGGGCGAGGAAGCCCTTAAGTGGGTCGAGGACCACGGCGGCCACGGCATTGTGCTCGCCGGCCGTCCCTACCACAACGACCCCGAGATCAACCACGCCCTGCCCGAGCTTATCTCGAGCTTTGGCTTCGCGGTCTTTACCGAGGATTCGCTCGCGCATCTGGTGAAGCCCGAGCGCCCGATCCGCGTCGTCGACCAGTGGATGTACCACAGCCGCCTGTACGCCGTCGCCCGCTTTGTGACCATGCGCAACGACCTGGACCTGATCCAGCTCAATTCCTTCGGCTGCGGTCTCGATGCCCTGACCACCGATCAGGTGCAGGAAATCCTTGAGGCCAGCGGCAAGATTTACACCGTGCTCAAGATCGACGAGGTGTCCAACCTAGGTGCCGCGCGCATCCGCATCCGCTCGCTCATGGCGGCGCTCAAGGACCAGGAGGCCGAGCGCCTGGCCGAGGCCACGGCCGCGGGCGAGGCCTACGAGCAGGGCGACGCCGCGCCGGTGGCGCCCTCCACGGATGCCCCCGCGTTCGCGAGCCGCAAGTACTGTCTCTTATACACATCTGACGCTGCCGACGATAAGGCTC
>USBX01000188.1 GCA_900552995.1 uncultured Collinsella sp. | reverse complement strand
ACGAGATTAGCGAGTGTCTCGTGGGCTCGGAGATGTGTATAAGAGACAGCTCTCGACTGCCGTCCTTATTTGCCAGCAGGATATCGGCATAGCGCCTATCAAGCCCCGAAATCAGGCGGGCGCTGCGCGTCATACGAATCTCAACGTTATTGGTAAGGCTCAGCCCTTCGCCGCCGCGCAACCTCGTAAGGCCAAACAGCATCGAAGCCTGGACCTCGAGCGGCGATGCTGCCACCCCCGTAATGCATTTCGCGGCTCGTATGAACGTTTTAGCGCCGCGGAGCCCCCGGACCTTATCGACGAACTCTGTAAGCTCAGAGAGCTCGATCAAGGGAGGTCGTTTCCACAAGTCCGTTGGATTCCCCGAGACATCCTTTACGTTTTCCCAGCCCGACCGTGCGTCACTCCATCGGCTCCCATATGCCTGCTCAAGTGCCGACTTTACCTGAGGCGCAATCTTGCACACGGCAAAGGTGCCGCACATCTCATACATGCACATGATTAGACGCTCGTTTGAGACCGAGGAAGCCAGAGTCAGCAGGGTAAAGAGTGGGGACGCAACATCGAGGCCAAACTCCGTCTGCCGCACGGAATCAAACGGCCTCTCCCCGTTCCAAACATGCCTGACAATGCGATCGCCCTTACGTCCGCAGCTGCCCTGCGCCAACACGTGTAACGGGGTGCCCAGGAAATGCGTGACGAGCGGATGCTCACATAGGTGCTCCCTGCGCGGATCGTCCGCAGAATCGGGCAGGTCCGGCATTATTGCCAAGACCTGTGGAGGTATCCGGTGATACCGAAAGGCAGATATGTCGCACAGCATGTCGTCCATGAAGGGTACGTACCCGCTGCGTCGCTTGTGAACCCGCTCGGACGGCAAACGCGCTGGCTCGGCCTGCGAACGGTAAATACTGCCACGCCCACGTCGCGGATCTCTCAGGAGGCTTACAATCGGTTTGGAAAGCAAACTGATTGTGAGGTTGCATATGGTTGATGAGGACTTTGCCTGGCGGCTTGCGCAGGAGCTTGTGCGGATCGACAGCTCAGACCCGGGCGCGTATGAGGATGAAATTGAGCGCTTCATTAAGAGGCTCATTGAGCAGCAGCTGGCACAACTTGATAGTTCTGCGCTCGATGCCGTGCAGATTGAGGAGCTCGAAGTGCTGCCCGGGCGCCGCAACCTTAAAGTCACCGTGCCGGGCCAAAGCGACGAGCCGCGGCTGATCTATATCTGCCACATGGATACCGTCACCTTGGGCGATGGCTGGGACGCAGACATCGCACCGCTTGGGGCGGTTGTGCGCGACGATAAACTCTATGGCCGCGGTGCCTGCGATATGAAGGGTGGCCTGGCCTGCGCTATTGCCGCACTGATCCATACGCTCGAGCGCGTGGCGGCGGATGGCGCGTTGCCCCGCCGCGGCTTTTCGCTCATCTGCTCGGTCGACGAGGAAGACTTTATGCGCGGCTCAGAGGCCGCGATCGATGCCGGCTGGGTCGGCTCGCGTGAATGGGTGCTGGACACCGAACCCACCGACGGACAGATTCAGGTGGCGCACAAGGGGCGCACGTGGTTCGAGATTGAAATGGCTGGCGTAACGGCGCATGCGAGCCAGCCGTGGAAGGGCGCGGATGCCGTCGCCGCCATGGCCGAGGTCGCGTGCTCGCTTCGTCGCACGTTTGCGACGCTACCTTTACATGAGGAGCTGGGGCCATCGACCATCACGTTTGGACAGATCGAGGGTGGCTACCGTCCCTATGTCGTGCCCGACCACGCTAAGGTCTGGGTCGATATGCGCCTGACTCCGCCGACCGATACGGCAGCCGCGAAGCGCATGGTAGAGCAGGCCATCGCCGTCGCCAAAGCCGCCATTCCCGGTTGCCATGGCAGCTACACCGTGACGGGCGACCGCCCCGCCATCGAGCGCGATCCAGCCTCTCCCCTTCTAGCTGCACTCAAGCGCGCAGCAGACGATGTGACAGGCGCGGACACGACCGTCGGCTTCTTTACCGGCTACACCGATACCGCCGTCATTGCTGGCAAGACGGGCAACCGCAACTGTATGAGCTATGGCCCAGGCTCGCTCGCGCTCGCCCACAAGCCCAACGAATATGTGCCCCACGCCGATATCGTTCGCTGCCAGCAGGTGTTGATCGCGCTCGCCGATAACTTGCTCTGGGACGCGAATGGACAAGTTGGGGCATAATAAGCCGCGAACAACCGACTCGCGCGTTAGGACCGTCCATGAAAGCTCTTCCGTTTCCCTGCATCCGCCCGGCTCAGGACCGCGTGCTCGAGGCGCTGCCTGCGATGGGTGGTATCCTGAGCGGCAACGACGCCCTGCGCGGCGCCATTGCTGACGGCCTAATGCTCAAGGATCCAGGCGCGGCGTATTACGTGTACGAATGCTCGGGCGAGCCAGGTCGCGCGACGGGTGTCGTGGCGATTTGCCCGGTTAACGTACTGACGGGTAGCGACGAGGCTGCCGCCGAGAGCGTCGACGCACTCGCCGCCGCGCGCGCGATCGCCGAGCTTAAGGTGCAGCCCCGCCCTGTAACGCTCGCCTACGAAGCCTCGCCCGTCATGGATATCATCCTGGGCGCCGCCAAAGAGGGTGCCTCGCTCTACGCCGTCACCGACCCCGCCGGCATTTCACATCGCGTGTGGGAGGTCAAGCGCGAGGACGCTGTTGCCGCCATCCGCGCCATGCTCGATCAGGCGCCCGACCCGGTGTTCGCCGGTGACTCCGCCTATGCCGTCGCACTGGCTGGGGCATCGCAGATTCTGGCCAACGAGGCCCGCGGCGCCGGCGCCTACTCTGGCAGAGAGCCGTTCAACTTTGCTGTAGCCGTGCTGTTCCCCGCTGCGCAGGTCAACGGCGGCGCGCCGCAGGTTCCGACGGGTCTGCTCACTCATCAAATCTCACGGTTCTAGCGGACTCAAACGCGAAGCTGGAAAACCCAGTATCCAAATAAACAAGGGGCGGAGATGCAGCAAACACATGCACCTCCGCCCCTTTCGCATCAAACAATTACGACAGCAAACCGCGCCGCAACGCCAGCGTTACCCACGCTGCGGACCCGCTGCCGCCACGAGCGGCTCTAGCCCCAGCTCGCGCGCGTAATCCTCCTGCGTAAAGACTTCGACCAGTTCAAACGTATCGGTCGCATCGTCAAACGCAAAATGCAGCCTGTCTCTTATACACATCTGACGCTGCC
>USBX01000187.1 GCA_900552995.1 uncultured Collinsella sp. | reverse complement strand
CGAGATTAGCGAGTGTCTCGTGGGCTCGGAGATGTGTATAAGAGACAGGTCGAGAACATCGAGCTGCAGAAGGCCGGCTTCCGTCGCCTGGGCGTGCTTGGCGACTGGGACAACCCCTATTTGACGCTCTATCACCAGCACGATGCTGCCGACATCGAGGTCTTCAAGGCCATGTTCGACAAGGGCATGATCTATCGCGGTCATAAGCCCGTCCACTGGTGCAAGCACTGCCATACCGCACTTGCTGAGGCCGAGATTGAGTACTCCGACGAGACGAGCCCGTCCATCTTCGTGCGCTTTGAGATGACCTCCAAGCCCGCCGGCCTCGAGAACTTCGACGGCCCGGTTGACTTTATCATCTGGACGACCACGCCGTGGACCATCCCCTCCGACCAGGCAGTTTCTCTCAAGCCCGGTGCCGCCTACGTCGCCGTTGAGCACGACGGCCGCGCCGAGGTCATGCTCGAGGACCTGGCTCCCAAGTGCTGCGAGGAGTTTGGCTGGGAGTACACCCCGGTTGTGGTCGACGGCAAGCCCTATGTGGTTCCCGCCGAGACCTTCCATCACATTCACTATAAGCAGCCGATCTTTGACGGTGTCGAGGGCGTTGCGCTGTTGGCCGATTACGTCGGTGTCGATGACGGTACCGGTATCGTCCACAACTCGCCCGGTCACGGCGTCGACGACTACTTCGCCTGCCTCAAGGAGGACATCACCGACATTTGCATGCCGGTCGATGACGACGGCAAGTTCTACACCGGCGAGGAGTTTGGCACCGGCGGCCCCTTCAGCGGCATGGATACCGACGAGGCCAACCCGCACATCATCGAGTTCCTGCGCGAGCGCGGCACCCTGGTCCTCGAGAAGAAGATCACGCACAGCTATCCTCACTGCTGGCGCTGCAAGCACCCGGTGCTCTTCCGTGCTACCGACCAGTGGTTCGTCTCGATGGACAAGACCGGTCTGCGCGAGCAGGCTGGCAAAGAGGTCCGCGAGAACGTCAAGTGGTATCCGGCTCACGCCGCCAACCGCATCGGCGCCATGGTCGAGCAGCGTCCCGACTGGTGCATCAGCCGTCAGCGCAACTGGGGCGTGCCTATCCCCAGCTACACTTGCGCCGACTGCGGCGAGAAGGTCATGAACGACGCCACGCTCGACGCCGTCATCAAGCTCTTCCACGAGAAGGGCTCCGACGCCTGGTTCACCGACGCTCCCGAGAGTTACCTGGGCGAGGCTTGCGTTTGCCCCAAGTGTGGCGGCCATCACCTCAAGGCCGATAAGGACATCCTCGACGTGTGGTGGGACTCCGGCGTTTCCTGGAAGGCCGTCTGCGAGTACCGTCCCGAGCTGGAGTATCCGGCGGATGTGTACCTCGAGGGCTCCGACCAGCACCGCGGTTGGTTCCAGAGCTCGCTGCTCACCTCGGTGGGTGCCAATGGCCACGCTCCGTACAAGGCAGTCGTCTCGCAGGGCTTCACGCTCGACGGCCAGGGCCGTAAGATGTCCAAGTCGCTCGGCAACGTCATCGACCCCAACAAGGTCTGCGACGAGATGGGTGCCGACATTATCCGCCTGTGGGTTGCCTCCGTCGATACCAGCTCCGACGTATCCATCGACCACGAGATTCTCGCCCGTACGTCCGATGCCTACCGTCGTTTCCGCAACACGCTGCGCTTTCTGCTCTCCGAGCTCGAGGGCCAGTTTGAGCCCGAGACCGACGGCGTCGCCTTTGCCGACCTGCTGCCGCTCGACAAGCTCATGGTTGCCCGTCTGACCCAGGTTCAGGCCGAGGTCGACGATGCCTACGCCAGCTACGAGTTCCCGCGCGCCTACCGTGCGCTCTACGACTTCGTGGTTACCGAGCTCTCCAACGTGTATCTCGACGCCCTGAAGGACCGTCTGTATTGTGACAAGCCCGGTTCGCTCGAGCGTCGCAGCGCCCAAACCGTGCTGGCCGAGCTCTTCTCGATGCTCATGCGCGACCTGCAGCCGATCCTGTCCTACACGGTCGACGAGGCCATGGCCTATGCGCCCGCCGGCTGCGTCGATCACCAGAAGTACGCCGCGCTGCTCGATTGGTACAAGTCGCCCATCACGTTCGACGAGGCCAACGAGTTTGAGGGCGTGCTCGAGGCTTCGCTTGAGCTCCGTAGCGCCGTGACCAAGGCCCTTGAGGATGCCCGTTCTGCCGGCACATTCACCAAGAGCCAGCAGGTTCGCGTCAAGGCGGTCGTTCCCGCCGAGATGTACGCGCTGCTGACCGGTGATAAGGCCGTCGACCTGGCCGAGTTCTACATCGTTTCCGCTGTTGAGCTCACCCAGGGCGAGGAGCTCTCCGTTGCCATCGAGGCTGCCGAGGGCGAGTGCTGCGACCGTTGCTGGAATTACCGCACCACCGTCGGCGAGTACAACGGCCACGCTCACATCTGCGAGAGGTGTGCGAACGCCCTTTAAGGCACGGTAACTCGGCATTTTAGTTATAGGGAGAATCTGGGCGCCTTCGGCCCATTTGCTCTGTTGAATAAAAGCGGCATTCTGTTTTCAGAATGCCGCTTTCGTTTTTAGCTGGTTATTTCGCTTGCGTTGGTGGATATGTCGTGCGTTCTGCGTATGGCAATATAAGATAGTTCTTTGTATTAAACGTAATTCGATGATCTTGAGGGTAGGGGATTTCTTTGGGTCGTACTGGGGATATGACGCCGCCTTTGCGTTGGCGGTTGGGTGTTGCTGGTGGGGTGGCGCTGGTTGTGCTGCTTGTTGACCAGTTGACCAAGCTTGCGGTTCGTGCCGTGGGCGATGCGCTGCATGTGACCGTCATCCCCGGCGTGATCGACTTCCTGTTTGTCCGCAATATCGGTGCTGCCTTTAGCATGGGCGAGGGGCATGGCATCGCGTTTGCCGTGCTGGCGTTGGCGGTCATTATCGCTATTGCCGTGTACCTCGTTCGTGCGCCCCAGCTCGCCCATCTTGAGGTTGTGGGCATGGCGATGGTTGCGGGCGGTGCTATCGGCAACGCTATCGATCGTTTGGCCTTTGGCTTCGTGACCGATTTTATTGCCACCACCTTCATTGACTTCCCTGTCTTCAATGTGGCCGATATCGGCATTACCTTGGGCGTCGTGCTCGCCCTCTTTGGCTACATGTTCTTGAGCCCCGCTGCCCGTGAGGTCGATGCGACCGCTGAGCTCAACGCCCGTGACGAGGCCCGCGCTAAGCGCA
>USBX01000186.1 GCA_900552995.1 uncultured Collinsella sp. | reverse complement strand
GCCTTATCGTCGGCAGCGTCAGATGTGTATAAGAGACAGGTACTTAAATGAGTGCCCGCAGAATGAAAGTGGATAATCTCCCGTTTTTGGGCTGTGCTTTGGGCAAAAGTGGGAGATTATCCACGCTCATCCGGTAAGCGTCCAAAAATCCACGCTCACTTGCCGTGTCCCTGCCGTATCCTCCTCGCGCCAGTTTCTGTCGAGTCGGTGCTTCTTGCGGGTTGCCCGTATAATGGTTTGCGTATGAACCGCAACCAAGGAGTTCCAGTTTATGGACCAGAACCTTTTTAAATTCGACCTGATTACCGAGGATCCGACGACGCACGCGCGCGCCGGCGTACTGCACACCCCGCACGGCGACATCGAGACGCCGATCTTTATGCCCGTGGGCACTAAGGCAAACGTCAAGGGCATTCCTACCGAGACTGTCAAGAAGCTCGGCGCCCAGATCGTGCTCGCCAATACCTATCATCTGTCCATGCGTCCCGGCGAGGATACCATCGCCGAGCTGGGCGGCCTGCACAAGTTCATGAACTGGCACGGCCCCATCCTCACCGACTCGGGCGGTTTCCAGGTCTTCAGCCACAACGATGCCGTCAAGCTCACCGACGAGGGCGTGCGCTTTATCGTCAACGACTATGACGGCCGCCATGTGTTCTGGACGCCCGAGGACAACATGGAAATCGCCATGAAACTCGGCTCCGATATCTGCATGCAGCTCGACCAGTGCCCGGGCTATCCCGCCACGCGCGCCTACGTCGAGCGCGCCGTTGAGCTGTCGAGCATGTGGGCCGAGCGCTGCTATAAGGCGCATACCCGCGATGACCAGGCGCTCTTTGGCATCGTTCAGGGCGGCATGCACCTAGATCTGCGCCTGCGCTCGCTGCGCCATCTGGAGGAGTGCGGCGACTTCCCGGGCTATGGTATCGGTGGCTATTCGGTGGGCGAGGATCACGAGACCATGTTCGAGACCCTGGCGCCGCTCGTGAGCGAGTACATGCCCAAGCATAAGCCGCGCTACCTGATGGGTGTCGGCAACCCGACCACGCTCGTGCGCGGCGTTGGCGTGGGCATCGACATGTTTGACTGCGTGCTGCCGACGCGCACCGGCCGTATGGGCACGGCATTCTCCAGCGAGGGTCGCCTCAACTTCCGCAACGCCCGCTTTGCGCACGACGATGGCCCCATCGATCCCACCTGCACCTGCCCGGTGTGCACGGGCGGCTACAGCCGCGCGCTCATTCGCCACATGGTCACGCAGAAGGAGATGCTCGGCGGCATTCTGCTTTCGATGCACAACATCTACTACCTGCTCAACCTTATGCAGCGGGCCCGCCAGGCCATTATCGAGGGCCGCTACGGCGCGTTCGTGAGCGACTGGATGAACAGCCCTGCGGCGGTGGATTACTAAGAGCAGCACGGGCGCTTGCAGAGCGCGGGCAACGGCAAGGGGCGAGCGCCGGCCGGTCATCACGTTTGCTAACACCGCTTGCGCGACCGATGACCGATAGCTTGCAAGCACTTGATGCATCGTGGGTACCATACCGAATAGTTGATGTTCGGGCGGGTGTTTGGCGCATGGCGTCGACCCCGCCCGTTTTTCTTTTTCTCGATAGGAGCACCCATGATTAAGAATGAGAACGTCGAGGGCGAGCCTGCCTACGACGAGACGTACCGCCGCGGCCCCGTGGTCATGCGCGGCCCCATGATTCCCAAGGACAACACCTACGCCAACCTGCTGGCGCCCGAGGACTCGACCGACTGGTTGCACACCGACCCCTGGCGCGTGCTGCGCATTCAGGCAGAGTTCGTTGATGGTTTTGGCGCACTTGCCGAGCTTGGTCCTGCAGTGACCATCTTCGGCAGTGCCCGCACGCCCAAGACCGATCCGCTCTACAAGGCGGCACGCGCCGTTGGCCGCAAGATCGCGCAACGTGGCGTGGCGGTCATCACCGGTGGCGGCCCCGGCATCATGGAAGCGGCCAACAGGGGAGCGGCGAGTGTCAACGGCAAGTCAGTTGGCCTAGGCATTGAATTGCCGCACGAGCAGGGGCTCAATAAATACGTGAACCTCGGCATGGACTTCCGCTACTTCTTTGTGCGCAAAACCATGTTCGTTAAGTACAGCTCGGGCGCCATCGTATTTCCCGGCGGCTTTGGCACGCTCGACGAGATGTTCGAGGTTCTCACGCTGGTGCAGACGCACAAGGTCAAGCGCATGCCGCTCGTGCTGGTGGGCACCGAGTACTGGCAGGGCCTATTCGACTGGCTCAACGGCCCGGTGATGAGCACCGGTATGATTAGCCCGCTCGATCCGGATCTGGTACACATTACCGACGACCTCAACGAGGCCGTTGACATTGCGCTCAGCGGGCTGATGTAGATCAATCGTGCCCACGCGACATGAATACGCATGGCAATCTGATGTTATCTAACATCAGATTGCCATTTATATTGGGTATACTGGTGTAAAAGACGAGGGCGAGGAGGTCGCAAATGTCTACAGCAACAGTTAAGCCTACGACGGTTCGAATCGAAGAGGGGCTCAAGGAGCAGGCGACTGAGTTCTTGGATTCGGTCGGCCTCAGCCTCAATTCCTATCTCAATCTTGCCGTTCGGCAGCTGGTAAATCAGCGAAAGATTCCTTTTGAGATTGTAGGAAGGGCGGAGGTGCCCAACGAGGTGACGAGGCGCGCCATGGTGATCGCCGAGGCTCATGAGCTGGGGATTTTGCCGGACGATAGCCTGTCATTCAATAACGCTGATGAGCTTATGTCATTCCTCGATGAGGAATAGCGATGTTCGAGATTAAAGTCGAGGCTCAATTTAAGGTGGACTACAAACGAACGATGCGCATGCATCCGCAGCTAAAAAGTGAGTTTAAAGCGGCGGTTGCAGAGCTTGTGGCTCATGGATCGCTTCCGGCGGAGTACGGCGCCCACGAGCTCTCAAACCCGGGCGGAAACTACAACGGCCACATCGATTTCCACCTATCCGATGGCTTGGTCGATGTGGTCGTTCTTTATCTTCCCCATAAGACTAACCCAGTGATTAGGCTGGTGAGAATGGGCACTCATCAGGAACTGTTTCAGGGTCCGCTGGGCTGATCGCCGATTTCTAAGTTGCGGTGGAATAGGGACTAAATGGGAGCCTCAGAGGTCAAAAGAGTCCTTATTCCACCGCAACTTCATGGGGGTGTGTGACAATGCCCGTCGGAAAACATCTGCTGTCTTTGGGGGTCTATCTATGCTGCTGTCTCT